>CAKXAF010000218.1 GCA_934869045.1 uncultured Nitrososphaerota archaeon
GTTTCGGGCAGAGACCGGCAGCATTGTCTGCCGGGAGCTCCTGGGGCTCCCCACCGGAAAGGAGCCCCCTGTCCCGGAAGCGCGGACAGACGCTTACTACAAAAAGCGCCCTTGTCCGGAACTGGTACGGCTGGCGGCGGAGATCCTCTGCCGGGAGTATCCGGAAATGGAATAAATTCCAGAAAATACGCGGTTCCTGTTAAAAAAAGTTTGACAGGGGCCGCGTTTTGTGCTATACTATATAAGCCGCATGTTCTGGGCTCTTTAAGTCGGACAAACCGCGCCTTAGAAACAGCGAGTTTATAGAAAAGGCAGGTGCCTTATAAAATGTTCGCAATTATGGAAACCGGCGGAAAGCAGTATCGTGTTCAGCCCGGCGATGTGGTGTTCATCGAGAAGATCGAAGGAGACGCGCAGTCTTCTGTGACCTTCGACAAGATCGCCCTGGTGGCCGATGAGAACGGGACCAAGATCGGCGCTCCCTACGTGGATGGTGCAACCGTCTCTGCTACTCTGCTCAAAAACGGCAAAGGCAAAAAGATCACCGTTTTCACCTACAAGCCCAAAAAGAGCTCGAAGCGTAAAATGGGTCACAGACAGCCTTACTCCCAGGTGAGAATCGACGCCATCAACGCTTAAGTCATGATTGACGCGGCGTTGTGGAGGGCTGACGGCCATACGGTCGGTTTCCGGATTTCCGGGCACGCCGGCTATGAGGACAGCGGAAAGGATATTGTCTGCGCCGCCGTTTCCTCGGCCATGCAGCTAACGGCCAACGGGATAACCGAGATCCTTCACTATGAGCCGGTTCTCAAGGTGGAGGAAAGTGCCGTGACTTTGCAGACGAAGAGAGGCTGCGACGATCAGAGAGTTCTGGCGATGCTGGATTCGCTCCGGCTTCAGTTGGAAATCCTGGCGGAGCAGTACCCGCAGTTCATCCAAATCCATATCCTGGAGGTGTAAGTGATGTTAAAGCTCAGCATTCAGTTCTTTGCTCATAAAAAGGGCGTTGGTTCTACGAAAAACGGCCGTGACTCCGAGTCCAAACGCCTTGGCGCCAAGCGTGCCGATGGCCAGAAGGTTCTCGCCGGCAACATCCTCGTCCGGCAGCGCGGAACCCACATCCATCCCGGCAACAATGTTGGCATTGGCAGCGACGACACGCTGTTCGCTCTGGTGGACGGTGTCGTGAAGTTTGAGCGTATGGGCCGCGATCGCAAAAAGGTTAGCGTCTATACTGTTCAGTAAGAAGAAAAAGCCCCGAGCGGTTCGCTTGGGGTTTTTTGATGCGGCCTCTCGGCTTTCCGGAAGGAAGGCGCGCGTTTTCTGCCCGCGGCGGCCGTATCTTTTCTCCCTGCTGGCAGATACTACAAATGCTGGCTCAAGCGTGTTTTGCCGGATGGCGGAACGCGCTTTTGGGGGTTAAAAGTTCCGTCATACGGTTTCGGCCGGAAAGGCATGGTATTTTCAATATGTTTATCGATCGGGCAAAAATTTTTATCAAAGCAGGCGATGGCGGGAACGGTGCGGTATCCTTCCACCGGGAGAAGTACGTGGCGGCCGGAGGGCCGGACGGCGGCGACGGCGGAAAGGGCGGCAATGTGGTTTTTGTCGTGGACAAAAGCGTAGATACCCTCGTAAATTTTCGCTATCGCTATAAATTCGAGGCCCAGAACGGCCAACCCGGCGGCTCCAAACGCTGTTCCGGGAAGAGCGGGGAGGATCTGGTTATCGGGGTTCCTCTGGGTACCATCGTCCGGGAGGCGGCTTCCGGGCAGGTAATGGCGGACCTCTCCACCGGCGAACCGGTGATCCTGGCCCGAGGCGGAAAGGGCGGCGCGGGGAACCAGCATTTCGCCACTGCCACCCGGCAGATCCCACGCTTTGCCAAGCCGGGCGCCAAGGGCGAGAGTTTTGAGGTGACGCTGGAATTGAAGCTTCTGGCCGATGTGGGCCTGGTCGGCTTCCCCAATGTCGGTAAGTCCACCTTTATTTCAGTGGTCAGCGCCGCCCGCCCGAAGGTTGCGAACTATCATTTTACAACGTTGAGTCCTGTGCTGGGCGTCGTGAAGATCGACGACGGGCATTCCTTCGTCATGGCAGACATTCCCGGCTTGGTGGAAGGGGCCAGTGAGGGCGTCGGTCTGGGCCACGACTTTCTGCGCCATGTCGAGCGCTGCCGGCTGATTCTCCATCTGGTAGATGTTTCCGGTTCCGAGGGCCGCGATCCTGTGGACGATTTTGAAAAGATCAATTTCGAGCTTCGAAATTTCAATCAGGAGCTGGCAGAGCGGCCTCAGGCTGTCCTGGCAAACAAATGCGACCTGGCCACTGAGGAGCAGATCACTGCTTTCCGCGGATATATTGAAGAAAGAGGGCTCCCGTTCTTCCAGGTCAGCGCCGCTACTACTCAGGGAACGGCAGAGGTCATCCGTTATGTAGCGGAAAAGCTTCAGGAATTGCCCCCTCTGAAGCGGTACGAGACCGAATTCGTCCGTCCGGATCCTGAAGCGGTGCGAAATGACCGCAGCTTTACTGTTGAGGTGGAGGACGGCGTCTATTACGTGGACGCACCTTGGCTGGAAGGTATTCTTTCCATGGTCAACATGGACGATTATTCCTCCCTCCAGTATTTCCAGAGGGTTCTCCGGGAATCCGGCGTGATCGACAAGCTGGATGAAATGGGTGTTCAGGAGGGCGATACCGTTGATATCCTGGGCTTCCGCTTTGAATATATCCACTGATCGGAGGCGGAATATTGGACGACATCATGCGTGCCCGCCAGATGAGCCCTCTGACCCTGGCGTTCTTGGGTGATGCGGTTTTTGAGCTGCACGTCCGGGAGAAGCTGGCGGAAAAAGGGAGCGCTCCGGTGGGAAACCTTCACCGCCGCGCGGTCAGCGTTGTCTGTGCAAAGGCACAGAGTCTTGCTGCGGACCGGATTGCCTCCCTTCTGACTGAGGAGGAGTTGGCGGTCTACAAACGCGGCCGCAACAGTCACAGCAGTGTTCCGAAGAATGCCGATCCGTCGGAATATCGCAGCGCCACCGGCTTGGAGGCGCTTTTCGGCTACCTGCATCTCTGTGGCTCCCTGGAACGGGAGACAGAGCTATTCGAAGCCATCTGGAAGGAGACCGGCGAAAGTAGATAAGGAGGCTTTTATGAAAAAACAGCACCGTGTGCTGAAGGTGTTTCTGGACGTTTTTGCAATTTTGGCAGGGACATTTATTTTTGCGGCAGGGCTGTATTTTTTCATTGAGCCAGCCAATATTGCCCCCGGAGGTGTCAGCGGCATTGCTCTGCTCATCAACTATGTAACCGATGCGCCGGTAGGTGTCGTCAGCGCCCTTATCAATATTCCTCTGATTCTCATAGGTTACCGGTTCGTAGGGCGGGAATTTATCTGGAAGACCGTTCTTTCTATCGTGAGCTTTACGGTTTTTTACGACTACGTTCTGGTTTGGTTCCCGGTCTATGAAGGGGAAAAGCTGCTCTCCTGTATTTTTGGCGGGGTGATCTGGGGGCTTGGCCTTGGACTGGTATTTCTCCGATCGGGGTCTACCGGCGGCACTGATATCATTATTAAGATGATCAACCGGAAATTCCCCCATCTGCCTTTGGGACGGGTGACTTTCTGTACCGACGCTGTCATCATTCTGGCTTCGGTCGTTGTGTTCCGCAGCGTTGAGGCCGGCCTCTACGCGATTATTACCATTTTCGTCTGCTCTCAGATCATGGACGCCTTAATTTACGGCGGAGACAAGGGGAAGCTGGTCTATATCATCTCCGTAAATCCCAAAGAAATCGCCGATGCGATTATGGCGGCGCTGGATCGCGGCACCACCTTCCTGAAAGGGGAAGGCGGCTTTACCGGCGAGGAAAAACGGGTACTGCTGTGTGCTCTGCGGCGGAATGAATATCATACCGTTCAAACGATCGTGCAAAACATTGACCCAGATGCCTTTATGATCGTAGCGGATTCCTCTGAAGTCCGCGGCGAAGGCTTCAAGGCCATGATTGAGAAGAAATAAAAAGACCGGGGCGTCTGCCCCGGAAGGGATTGCTTATTTGCAGTCGGAAGCCGAGTTGTTCGAACGGTTGGTGCTGTTCGAATTGTTGGTGCTGTTGGAAGCATTGGCCTTGGCTTTCTTCTTGGAAGTGGTGTTGGAATACTCATTGGAGTACTCGTTCTGGTTGGAAGAATTGACCTTGTTCTGGCTGTTGTTTTCCATAGTTTTTCACCTCACTTTTCGAGGTTAGTATCTGCGGTTTTCCCGCACTTTATGCGGAAAGTTTTAAATTTGTTGGTTTTTTTCATGCAATAGAAAGGATGGTTTTGATGTCCGGACATTCCAAATGGAACAACATTAAGAGAAAAAAAGAAAAAACAGACGGTGCGAAAGCGCAGATCTTTACCAAGATCGGCCGTGAAATCGCGGTGGTCGTAAAGATGGGCGGCGGCGACCCCAATAACAACAGCGCTTTGAAGGTGCTTATCGCCAAGGCCAAGGCCAACAACGTACCCAATGACAACAT
>CAKXAF010000219.1 GCA_934869045.1 uncultured Nitrososphaerota archaeon
CAGGATTTGTGTCAGAATGCAACATATCGCCAAATATCCGCAACATTTTCCGCTGTTCATTCTGCCGGTTTTGGATTATGATAAAGCTGTCCGATCATTCACGGCATAGAAAGGAAGAGTATCATGAAAATAACGTTTGTCGGCGCTGGAAGCACGGTTTTTGCGCGTAATGTCATCGGGGACTGTATTCTGACTCCGGAACTGGGAGATTTCGACGTCTGTCTTTTTGACATCGATTCCAAGCGCCTGGATGAGTCTTACCAGATTCTCAGCAACATTAACAAGACTGCCAACGGAAAGGCCCACATCACCCAGACTCTGGATCGGGAAACGGCTTTCCGCGGCGCGGATTTTGTGGTCAACGCCATTCAGGTCGGCCTCTATGACCCCTGCACCATCACGGATTTTGAGGTGCCCAAAAAGTATGGCCTTCGCCAGACCATTGCCGATACCCTGGGCATTGGCGGAATCTTCCGCGCCCTGCGGACCATTCCGGTTATGAAATCCTATGCCAACGACATGGAACGCTGGTGCCCGAACGCCCTGTTTCTCAACTACACCAACCCCATGGCCATGCTGGCCGGATACATGCAGCGGTTTACCAATGTGAAGACCGTCGGCCTGTGCCATTCGGTCCAGGGCTGCGCCAAGGGCCTTCTTGAGACCCTGGGCATGGACGAATACGTGGATAACTGCCGCTGGAAAATTGCCGGTATCAACCACCAGGCCTGGCTGCTGGAGATCGAGGACCTTCAGGGAAAAGATCTCTACCCGGAGATCAAGCGCCGCGCGGAGGATCCCGCCTACAACACGGATCGGAAGGATCTGGTTCGTCTGAAGCTCATGAAAGAGTTTGGCTACTACGTCACAGAATCCAGTGAACACAATTCTGAATACACTCCGTATTTCATCAAGGATAAATACCCGCAGTTGATTGAAGAGTACAAAATCCCTCTGGATGAGTATCCCCGCCGCTGTGTAAATCAGATCAACGGCTGGAACGAGATGCGGGACAGCCTGCTCAAGGACTCCCACATTGAGCACAAAAAAACGCATGAGTTCGCTTCTTACATCATCCGTGCCGTCCTGGAGGATAAACCCTTCCGCATCCACGGCAACGTGCTGAACACCGGGCTGATCACCAACCTGCCCCAGAACGCCTGCGTTGAGGTGCCGGTCATGGTGGACCGAAACGGCCTGAATCCCTGCTATGTGGGTGACCTGCCGGAGCAGTGCGCAGCCCTGAACCGCACCAACATCAACGTCCAGCTTCTGACCATCAAGGCGGCGGAGACCCTTCAGAAATCCTACATCTATCAGGCGGCGATGATGGACCCCCACACCAGCTCGGAACTGTCCATCGACGATATCAAGGCGCTGTGCGACGACCTTATCGAAGCCCATGGCGACTGGCTGCCCAAGTACCACTGATTAATCAAAGGCTGCTGCGGCAAACCAAAACGCGGAACGGAGAAAATCCGTCCCGCGTTTTTTGGTCAGTACAGATCCTTGATGAGGGGCTTGGCCTTGTTGACCAGCTGCTTGTCGTTGTCGTAGGTCAGGAAGGAGTGGGCCAAGTTGATCTCCACCCACTTGATCTGGGCAATTTCCTCCTCCTGGGGCGTGTACTGGAAATTTTTTGCCTTTCCCAGAAAGTAGATGACGTCCTTGGTGGTGTCGCGCTTGGGCGAGTAGGAGACGACCTCCCGGAAAGTCGTGTTCAGCTCCACGTCGATGCCGGTTTCCTCCTTGATCTCCCGAATGGCGGTTTCCGTTTCGGTTTCGCCGGGTTCCACATGTCCCTTTGGAAAAGACCAGTGGCCGCCGACAACGTGCTTGATGAGCAGCAGCTCGATATTTCCGTGATATTTCCGGAAAACGACTGCCCCGCAGGATTTTTCGTATGACATTGCAAGAATCCTTTCGTATCAGAGAAATAATTATCTTTATTTTAGCACAAGACCTCAGAAAAAGCAAAACATTCCTAAAAAATTCATAATTTTTTCAGCCAAAAAGCCGGAGCGGACATTCTTGTCCGCTCCGGCTTTCCAGATTGCTCAGAAATGAATTTTTTCCTCGATATATTTTACCAAATCGGCGATGGGCAGACGGACCTGCTCCATGGTGTCGCGGTCGCGGACTGTGACGCAGCCGTCGGTTTCTGAATCAAAGTCATAAGTGATGCAGAAGGGAGTGCCGATTTCGTCCTCCCGGCGGTAGCGCTTGCCGATGGCGCCGGTTTCATCGAAATCCACCATGAATTTGTCGGCCAGCATGGTGTAGATCTCCATGGCCTTGTCGGAGAGTTTTTTCGAGAGGGGAAGGACTGCGGCCTTGAAGGGAGCCAAGGCCGGGTGGAGATGCAGGACGGTGCGCTCGGAGCCATCCTCCAGGGTTTCGATGTCAAAGGCCTCACAGAGGAAGGCCAGCGCGACGCGGTCGGCTCCCAGAGACGGTTCAACGACGTATGGAACGTAGCGTTCGTTGGTGTCCTGGTCGAAGTAATCGAGGGCCTTGCCGCTGGCCTCCTGATGGCGGCCCAGGTCATAGTTGGTGCGGTCGGCGATGCCCCACAGCTCTCCCCAGCCGAAGGGGAAGAGATATTCGATATCAGTGGTCGCTTTGGAGTAGAAGGAAAGCTCCTCCTGCTCGTGATCCCGGAGACGCATATTTGTTTCCTTCATGCCCAGGGAAATCAGCCAGTTTTTGCAGAAGTCCTTCCAATAATAGAACCAATCCAGGTCGGTGTCGGGCTTGCAGAAAAATTCGCACTCCATCTGCTCAAATTCCCGGGTGCGGAAGGTGAAGTTGCCGGGGGTGATCTCGTTGCGGAAGGATTTGCCGATCTGACAGACGCCGAAGGGCAGCTTTTTCCGGGTGGTGCGCTGGACGGCGGAGAAGTTCACGAAAATACCCTGAGCGGTTTCGGGGCGGAGGTAGACCTCGTTTTTCGCGTCCTCAGTGACGCCGATGAAGGTTTTAAACATCAGGTTGAATTTCCGGATGTCAGTGAAATTCTTGCTGCCGCAGTCGGGGCAGGCGATGCCATGCTCTTTGATGTAAGCGCTCATTTCCTCAAAGGTCATGCCGTTTGGATCGCCGCCGGCGTCCTCGATAAGCTTGTCGGCGCGGTAGCGGGCCTTGCAGTCCTTGCAGTCCATCAGCGGGTCGGAGAAGCCGCCTACATGGCCGGAGGTGACCCAGGTCTGGGGATTCATGATAATGGCAGAGTCCAGGCCAACGTTATAAGGGGATTCCTGGACGAATTTTTTCCACCAGGCCTTTTTGACGTTGTTTTTGAACTCAACGCCCAAAGGACCGTAGTCCCAGGCGTTGGCAAGGCCCCCGTAAATTTCGCTGCCGGGGTATACAAAGCCCCTGCCCTTGCAGAGGGTGATGATCTGATTCATGGTTTTTTCTTCGTTTTTCAGCATATCCAATCCTTCTCCTGCCGGCCGCTGGAAGCGGTCAAATTTCAATATATCCTTATTTTAATGAAAAACTGGCAGGAAGTCAAGGGATTTAGCCAATTCTCTTGACCGGAGGCCGGATTTCGCACTTTACCTGACCGAAAAATTATGCTATACTGAATGCAGAACCGATTTTTGGGCGGTTTTGCCCGTCCCGGCTTTTCGGGGCGGAAACAGAGAAAAAAGCAAGGAAAACTTGCGACACCTGCGACAGAATGATGGAGGTATGACATGTCCCGATTTCGAAATCCAAAGGGATCCGTCCGGTGGCTAGCCGCGTCTGCGGCGGCCGTCTTGACTGTGTCCTGGATGCCCATGGGGCTTTCCGCGTCCGCGGCGGACGGCGGAACCGTGGTGGCGTCCCGCTATTTCGACAGAAAAATTTACGACTATCTGCTGGATACAGCCGACGGGAACAACGACGGAAAGCTCAACGAATATGAGCTTTCCCTGGTTACAGAGGTGGATGTAAGCGGTTTGGAGCTGACTTCCCTCAAGGGGATGGCAAAGCTCCCCAACCTCAGCTGGCTGGACGCTTCAGGCAACAATCTGCGCTCCCTCTCCACCCTTGGGCGCTGCGAGAACCTGCTTTATCTGGACGTCAGCAGCAACCGCCTCTCCGGTCTGACCGGAGTCAGCGGGCTGAGCAGCCTGGTGGAACTGAATGCCAGCCACAATGCGATTTCCTCGGTGTCCGCTCTTTCGAACCTGGATACACTGGAAAATCTGGATCTTTCGGATAACAGCATTACGACGGTTACGGCTTTGGGAAATCTTTCCGGTCTGAACAGCCTGGTTTTGGACGGAAACCGGATTTCCAAGCTGCCCGCCCTTCCCCGGACACTGACGGTCCTCAGCCTCCGAAACAACCAGATTGCCGATGCCGGGCAGATCGCCTCTCTGACGAATCTGCGGATTCTGGATCTGAGCGCCAATCAGCTGACGGAGCTTCCGAGCCTGACGAAAAATACGGCGCTGCGGCATCTCTATCTGGAAAGGAACCAGATCGACACCCTTTCAGACAACGTCAAAGCGGCGGTCTCCATGC
>CAKXAF010000220.1:0-2178 GCA_934869045.1 uncultured Nitrososphaerota archaeon
GTGTATTACATTACCCTCCCCATGATCCTTCCAACCATTATCATCCTGTTCATCCTTCAGTTGGGCAGCCTTATGAGCGTTGGTTTTGAAAAGGTTTTCCTGATGTATAGCCCTGCCGTATACGAAACTGCGGATGTGATCTCCACCTATGTTTACCGCAAGGGGATCGACTCTTCAAGCTACAGCTTTGCATCTGCAGTCGGACTGTTCAACTCCCTTATCAATTTTATGCTGGTGTATATCTCCAATACGGTCTGCCGCCGTGTGACCAATACGAGCTTATGGTGAGGTGATAACATGAAAACATCAACTCGCTCGGATATCCCGTTCTATCTATTGGTGTATGGCTTCGCCTTTTTTGCCTTCCTCATTACACTCTATCCTTTTCTGTACATCCTGAGCGTCTCCATCAGTGATGCGAAGGCCGTGTATGCAGGCGATGTCTACCTCTGGCCCAAGGGCTTCAGCTTATCCGGTTATCAGCAGGTCCTGAAGGAAGATGGGCTCTGGAGGGCATATGGCAATACCATTTTTTACACAGCAGCTGGAACTGTCTGCAATATTGCGGCCACCTGCGTTGCGGCCTACCCCTTGTCGCGCAGAAATATGATCGGCAGAAAATTTTTCAATTTTGCCATTGTTTTTACCATGTATTTTTCAGGCGGTCTGATTCCCAGCTACCTGCTGATTACCAGTTTAGGATTTTATAACTCCCGCTGGGTCATGATTATCCCGGGTCTATTGTCTACATACAACGTCATGGTATGCCGGAGCGCCTTCGCCGCCATCCCCGAGGAAATCATGGAAAGCGCGCAGATCGACGGCGCAAATGATTGGCAGGTTTTTAAAAGCATTGCAATCCGACTGATCACGCCCACCATAGCCGTCCTGGTTCTGTATTATGCCATTGCACACTGGAACAACTTTTTTACTGCGCTTTTATATATCAGCGACCAGAAGCTCATGCCGCTGCAGGTACTGCTGCGCAGAGTGCTGATTCAGGCTTCTGATGAACTGATGGGCGGGAGCAGCGCCGGGATGGAGGACCAAGCCGCAGCCTCCCTGCAGATCCGCTATGTTACGATAATCGTCACGACCCTACCGATTCTGGCAATTTACCCTTTCCTGCAGAAATACTTTGTAAAAGGTGTCATGTTAGGCGCCGTCAAGGGCTGACGGCCAAACATCAATGGAGGTACGCTTATGAGCCTTCCCTACCCGCACAATCAAAAGTTAGTCCGCGCAGTCACGCCGTCCATGCGTTATCGGGACGGTGAAAATTTCGAGGAATGGCAGGAAGCGTGCAGAGCAAAGCTTGCCGCGCTGCTTGGACTTCCTTACCAGTCCTGCGAGGCCGCCTATGAGCCAGTATCCGAAAAAACCTATCCCGATCACCGACGGATTTTTTTTCAGTTTCAGTCAGAGCCGGGATACTTTGTGCCTTGCTGTCTTTGCATCCCTTCTGGTGCGTCAAAGCCTCTGCCTGTAGTTATCTGTCTTCAGGGTCATTCCACCGGTATGCATATTTCTCTGGGGGAAACCAAATATCCCCACGACAGCGACACTCTTGGGGGAGACCGCGACTTCGCCATGCAGGCCGTCAGGATGGGATTCTGCGCCATTACAGTAGAGCAACGCTGCTTTGGGGAATGCGGCGGAACGGCGGATGGTCCTGACTGCACCAGTTCCTCTCTGACCGCTCTGCTCATTGGGCGCACGACCATTGGAGAACGGGTGTGGGATGTGCAAAAGCTCATTGATCTTTTGGAAACCGGGATTTTCCCGGAGGTGGATCTTAGCCGGCTTTGCTGCACCGGGAACTCGGGAGGAGGCACTACCACCTTTTATGCATCCTGCTTGGACAGCAGAATCCGCTTTTCCATGCCAAGCTGCTCGGTGTGTACCTATGACAGTTCCATCGCCAATGTCCGCCATTGTGCGTGCAACTATATCCCCAATATCCGGCTCTTTTTTGATATGGGGGATCTTGGTGGGTTGATTGCTCCGCGTCCAGTGGTGATCATAGCGGGCAAGGAGGACCCGATTTTTCCGGAGCATGGAGTGAGAGAAGCCTTTCAGGAAATGGAACGGCTGTACCGGATCGCTGGTGCGTCTGACCGCTGCAAGCTGGTCGTCGGCCCGGAAGGGCACAGATTTTACGCGGATCTGGCCTGGCCG
>CAKXAF010000220.1:2188-3097 GCA_934869045.1 uncultured Nitrososphaerota archaeon
TGCAGCTAAGCTGACCGCAAGGGGACAGTGCGTGTCATCGCTGCTCCCCTTCACCTTGATTTTTCGCGGCGGCTGAAAGAGAGGTCTTACCTGTGTCTGAGTCGATTCATATGATAATTGGAGCCGACCTGGTTCCAACCCAAAGTAATTTTCAAGAATTCCGTGAGGCAGACCTTGACAAATTAGTAGGCAGGGAACTTCTGGAACTCCTGGAAAAAGCAGACTTCCGCATCTTCAATTTGGAAACTCCTCTGACCGATGAGCTTCATCCTATTTCCAAATGCGGTCCCAACCTCTCTGCACCGGTCTTTACTGTGGCAGGGATCCAGGCGTTGAATCCATCTCTTTTGACGTTGGCAAATAATCATATTCTGGATCAGGATGCCACGGGGCTGTTTTCCACTCTGCAAGCCCTGCAGCAGCGTCATATTCCTTATGTAGGCGCAGGTAAGAATCTCACAGAAGCTTCCAAACCGTACCTTCTGCAGAAGGATGGAAAAAGAATCGGGGTCTATGCCTGCGCAGAGCATGAATTCAGCATTGCGTCCAAACAGAGAGCGGGAGCCAATCCCTATGATCCGTTGGAATCTTATGACCATATTTCCTCTCTGAAAAAGCAATGCGACTATTTGATTGTTTTATATCATGGCGGAAAAGAGTACTATCGCTATCCCTCGCCGGACCTGCGGAAAACTTGTAGAAAATTCGTCGACAAAGGGGCCGACATCGTAGTTTGCCAGCACAGCCACTGCATTGGCTGTCTGGAGACATATCAGCATGGAAAAATTGTCTATGGACAGGGGAATTTTATTTTTGATCATTCTGAGCATGAATGCTGGCAAACCTCTATTCTTTTAAATGTCGAGCTATTCCTAGAGAAAAAAGAGGTGCAAATTCATGCCGTACCGC
>CAKXAF010000220.1:3107-4510 GCA_934869045.1 uncultured Nitrososphaerota archaeon
TGCAAAAATGTGGTGCGGATCGCCGGACATGAGGACGCAAACAGCATATTGCAGGCATTTCATGCAAGAAGCAGCAAAATCCAAGACGAAGGATTTCTTGAAAGCCAATATAGAGAATTTGCGGAACAATCCATGATCCAGATATTATACAGATTTCAATCGAAGCCAAGTCTTCGATTTCTAAAGCTACTGCGGCGGATTGGAGGCGAAAAAGCTCCAGACTGGTATTTTAAAAAATTCTTGCTGCCATATAAACGCCTTGAAATGCGGAATGTATTGGAATGTGAGGCATGGCGCGAACTCCTTTTAAAGGCATTATCCCAGGCTGATTAGGAAACTGGACGTTCTGCCAGATTCTTTTGGTGTCTTGCGAAACTCAAAAAAGCGATACTTTTGTAAACCTGCAACTTCGCTACTCTATTTCAACAGTCATATCATCTGAATATTTCTGCCCTTCATAAAGTGTGCAAAAGATACCATAGTATGGGTTTTCCCATGTTTCACCGCCAGGGGAAGATGGCTTCAAAATTTTTTCGATACGGATAAGAAAAGATTTGGTTGAAAAGATCAACGATATTTCCGCACAAACAGGTTACAGCCACAATGAGTTGATTGGTAAGTTTTTGGAATATGCGGTTGACCGTTGCACAATAACCGAAAATAGACAAGAGGAGCAAAAAGACTAATTCGTCTTTCTGCTCCTCTTGTTTATCTATTAGGTTTTAATTCGTGGCAATACTACTGTACATATATTTTTCTGCAATCGGATGAAGCGAATCACACAATGCCCGTAAAAAACCTATATTTGCAGGAGTAACATCTAATTCGTAATAATATCGCCATTCATAAAAACAGTTGCCGTTTCGTTCAAGCACTTCATCAAAGGAACCGGTTTCAATACTCAACTTTTGTGTTACTTCAATAATAACCTCGCCTTGCACTAATAAAGAAAGCAATTTGAAAAGTTCGTGTAGTTTGTGGTTTTTCCCATACACGGTCTTTTCACAAATTAGCATAGACTTTATGAATAGTTCACATGAAAAAGCTATATTTACAATTTCGGGTATTATATACTTGCGGGTAACTATATCGCTATTTGGATATTTCCCAGCGCATAGACGGGCTACATCCCTAAAAGAGCAGGCCAATAAAAATGCGTCTTCTGCGGCTACTTTCTGGTCAATAGACAACATTTTGCTTTCAAACAACTCCTTTTGATTATTCATCATTATATCTCCCACCTGTTAATATGTTATTCACTTCCGTTTTTTTCCTCTCTTCTGCCCGCCGCCGGGATTGTGTAGTTTGCGGTTTAGTGTCAATATGTGATGTGGCATTTGCGTCATTGTTACCAGCCCACGTCACAACACCAATGGAGTGGGGTCATAGTCGGCGCCGTCTGG
>CAKXAF010000221.1 GCA_934869045.1 uncultured Nitrososphaerota archaeon
CAAGGTCAGGCCCTGCCCCGCGCGCGGGAAATACCCGTCAGTAACCGGAATTATTTGCCTCTTTTTTCGTCCAGCATGGCCTTGACCTGAATGGGCAGGCCGAAGAGGTTAATAAAGCCCTGGGCGTCCTTCTGATCGTAGACGTGGTCTTCGCTGAAGGTGGCGACCTCCTCGTCATAGAGGGTGTAGGGGGAAGTGACGCCGGCATTGATGATATTGCCCTTGTAGAGCTTCAGCTTGACTTCGCCGGTAACAGTCTCCTGGGTCTGATCGACGAAAGCGGAGAGAGCCTCCCGCAGGGGGGTGAACCACTGGCCGTTGTAAACAATGTCGGCGAATTTCAGCGCAATCTGCTGCTTGTAATGCTGGGTCTCCTTGTCCAGGCAGATGGTCTCCAGCACGTCGTGAGCGTGGTAAAGGATCGCGCCGCCAGGGGTCTCATAAACGCCCCGGGACTTCATGCCGACCAGCCGGTTCTCCACCAGGTCCGCCAGGCCGATGCCGTTGGCGCCGCCGATTTTATTCAGAGTCTTAATCATGGCCACGCCGTCCAGCTTGTCGCCGTTGAGGGCCACAGGGATGCCCTTCTCAAAGGAAAGGGTGATGTAGGTGGGCTCATCGGGGGCCATTTCGGGGGAAACGCCCATCTCCAGGAAGCCGGGCTTATTGTACTGGGGCTCATTGGCAGGATCCTCCAGATCCAGGCCCTCATGGGACAGGTGCCAGAGGTTCATGTCTTTGGAGTAGTTGGTCTCCCGGTTGATCTTAATCGGAACGTGGTGGGCCTCGGCGTAGTCGATCTCCTCCTCCCGGGACTTGATGTCCCAGATCCGCCAGGGGGCGATGATTTTCATAGTCGGGGCCAGGGCCTTGATGGCCAGCTCAAACCGGACCTGGTCGTTGCCCTTGCCGGTGCAGCCATGGCAGATGGCGTCAGCGCCTTCCTTTTTGGCGATTTCCACGATGCGCTTGGCGATCACCGGACGGGCGAAGGAAGTGCCCAACAGGTACTTGTTTTCATAGACCGCTCCGGCCTTCAGGGTCGGGAAAACGTAGTCGTTGACAAATTCGTCCTGAATATCTTCGATGTACAGCTTGGACGCTCCGGTTTTTTTCGCCCGCTCCTCCAGACCTTCCAGTTCCGCGTCCTGTCCGACGTTTCCAGCCACACAGATGACCTCGCAGCCATAATTCTCCTTCAGCCACGGAATGATAATGGAGGTATCCAACCCGCCGGAGTATGCCAGTACTACTTTTTTGATGTCGCTCATAAATCTCGTCCTTTCCAAACGAACGCCGCAGCGCCGTATCTTGTTTCCATGATTTTATTATACACCAATATTCGGAAAATGCAAGAGTTTTTTCAATATTTGTATACTTATACAATTCTTTTTTTCGTTTCTCCGCTGAATTCTGGATGCGCATAACACAAAATACACATTTACATAAATATATCCGATTTCATTCGCATATATACGGTTTAATCCTCTTTTTATCCGCTACAGGACAGCCGATACCACACTTGCACGCTGCTTTCCTAAATGCATAAATAATTGGTTCTTATGCATATTTTTTCTTTCCGAATTTTTTGGGGGCTTGCAGAAAACAGAAAAATGATGCACAATAGAAAAAGTAATGTAACGATCCGGTAAACAGATTGGAGAGACAGCATGGAACAGACAGCATCCCCCCTCTTTACCCGAAAGGACTTGATCCGCCTGATCCTCCCCCTGGTCATTGAGCAGATTCTGGCCGTGACCATCGGCATGGCGGACTCAGTCATGGTTTCATCGGTCGGCGAGGCCGCCGTTTCCGGCGTATCGCTGGTAGATTCGGTCAATATTTTGTTTATCAATATTTTTTCCGCCCTGGCCACCGGCGGAGCGGTTATCGCCTCTCAGTACATCGGCCGGCAGGATGTGAAAAGCGCCTGCTCCGCCGCAAAGCAGCTGCTTTACGCCACCACGGCCATGGCAACCGCCATTATGGCGCTGGCGCTGGTATTTCAGAGGCCGGTACTGAAGATTTTTGGCGACGTTGAGGCCGACGTGTATGCAAACTGCCAAACTTATCTCGTCCTCTCTGCCCTTTCCTACCCCTTCCTTGCCGCGTACAACGCGGGGGCAGCCCTGTTCCGGGCCATGGGCAACTCAAAGGTGTCCATGCTCACCTCCCTGCTGATGAACGTCGTCAACATCTGCGGCAATGCCATCACCATCTACGGATTGGACTGGGGCGTCGCCGGCGCGGCGGCAGCTTCCCTCCTCTCCCGGGCGGTGGGCGCGGTGATTATGGTGGTCCTGCTGCAAAACCGCCGCAGCCTCATCCATATTGAGCGGCTGTTCCATCCGGAGCTGAAGCCAGGCATGATTCGAAGCATCCTGAAAATCGGCGTCCCCAACGGCCTGGAAAACGGCATGTTCCAGATCGGCAAGATTCTGGTAGCCAGCCTGGTCGCCTCCTTCGGCACCGCAGCCATCGCTGCCAACGCCGTGGGCAACAATATTTCCTCCATTGAGGTTCTGCCCGGCTCCGCCATTGGGCTTGCCATGATCACCGTCGTCGGGCGCTGCGTAGGCGCCCGGGATTACGCCCAGGCCAAACGCAACACCAGGAGGCTGATGGCCGTCACCCATCTCTGCATGGGTGCGATCTGCACGGCGCTGTTCTTTCTGACCCCCACCGCCGTAGGATTTTTCCACCTTTCACAGGAAACCATGAATATGGCGGTGGAGATTCTCCAGGTTTATGCCGTCTGCGCCATCTTCTTCTGGCCGCCGTCTTTCACCCTCCCCAATGCGCTGCGTGCTTCCAACGACGTCCGTTTTACAATGGTGGTATCCATCATTTCCATGTGGGTATGCCGCATCGGGCTGAGCTACGTCTTCGGCCAATGGCTGGAGATGGGGTTGATGGGCGTGTGGCTGGCCATGATCTGTGACTGGATTGTCCGGGACATCTGTTTCCTGTGGCGTTTTTTCAGCGGAAGATGGAAAAACCGCCAGGTTATTTAGTGTAAATTCCAAAATCCCCGCAAAATGCGGATTTTTCCAAAAAAGCCGTTGACAAACGCCTGGTGTTGCCTTATAATAAAGGAACTGATAAGGGAGTAGTTGGCGCCCCCGGCGCAGTAAAGTCAACATACTGATTTGAATCTGGCTTTGCTTGAAATAACGAGACTTATCTTGCAGGACGTGCAGGATAAGTCTCGTTTTTTGCGCTCTCAAAAAGAAGGAGTGGACACAATGTCTTTGACGGAACTTTTTCTCCTGGCGGTGGGCCTGTCCATGGACGCCTTTGCAGTGGCGATCTGCAAAGGGCTTTCCATGGCCAAAATGAGCTGGAAAAAAGCTGCGGTCATCGGGCTTTATTTCGGAGGGTTTCAGGCCGCGATGCCGCTTATCGGCTATTTTCTCGGGCGGCAATTTGAACGGTTCATCACCGTTTTCGCCCCTTGGGCTGCCTTTGCACTGCTGGCCATCATCGGCGCCAATATGATCCGGGAATCCTTTGGGGAAGGCGAGCACTGTTCCGACTCCGTGAGCTTCCGGGAGATGAGCGTCCTGGCCCTGGCCACCAGCATCGACGCCCTGGCAGTAGGCGTTTCCTTCGCGTTCTTAAAGGTTCCGATTATCCCCGCTATTTCCTTCATCGGCGTCATCACCCTGGCTCTGTCCATCGCCGGCGTCAAAATCGGCAATGTCTTTGGCTGCCGTTATCGTTCCAAAGCGGAACTGGCCGGGGGGATCATTCTGATTCTTATCGGGCTGAAGATTTTGCTGGAGCACCTGGGCATTCTTTCTTTTTAGGAGGATTCACATGGCAATCGTTATTCGCGGCGCGCTCCCGGCGGACTGTCCCGCCCTCTCTGCGGTGGAAGCCGCCTGCTTCCCCGAAGAGGAGGCGGCTTCCACGGAAACGATCCTGCGGCGGCTGGAGGCCTTCCCGGGGAGCTTTTACACGGCAGAGGAGGACGGCCGCATCATCGGCCTGATCAACGGCTGCGTCACAAATCTCCCCCGCATCGAGGACCGGCTTTTTGCAGACACATCCCTCCATGACCCCCAGGGCGCCAACCAAATGGTGTTTTCCCTGGCGGTGGCTCCCGGCTGCCGGCGGCGGGGAACCGGCGGTCTGCTGCTCACCCGTTTTATTGAAGAAAGCCGCAAGGCAGGAAGGCAGGCGGTGGTTCTCACCTGCAAGCCGGAAAAAATCGCCTACTACCAGCATTTTGGATTCCGGGACCTGGGGATTTCCGCATCCGTTCATGGCGGCGCTGTCTGGCACGATATGGTCCTGGATTTGTGATTGACAACGGGCCGTTTTCGTCGTATGATGGAAACAGTTGAAAAAAGGAGCGGATTGTATGAACGTCACAATCACAGGCCCCAATGGGGCCAGCGCCGTTATCAGCACCCTGGGCGCGGAGTTGAAATCCTTTTCCTCCGGAGGATATGAGTATATCTGGAACAGCGACCCCGCCTACTGGGGCGGGAGTTCCCCGTTC
>CAKXAF010000222.1 GCA_934869045.1 uncultured Nitrososphaerota archaeon
CCGTGGTAGCCGTCCCCATATCAAAAACAATCAGCGGCTTCGGGTATTGATGAATCGCCGCCACTGCATCCACCACCAGGTCGGCCCCCATCTGTCCGGGATTGTCCAGCAGGATATTGAGCCCTGTTTTCAGCCCGGGCCCGATCTGCAGCGGCGCCGTGTTGGTCAGACGCTTCACAGCATCCCGGAGCACCCGGTTCAGCGGCGGCACCACCGAAGAAATAATGCTCCCCGTAACATCGGAGGCACGATGTCCGTAAAGCCGGATAATGCTGTTGAAGCCGATGGCGTACTCGTCGGCGGTCTTGCTGTGATCCGTGGACATCCGCCCGGTGAACAGGATCTTCCCCTCCTGGAAGCACCCGATGCAAATGTTGGTATTGCCTACGTCCAAAGCCAAAATCATACTGGTTCCCCCTTAAAAAACGGCAGAAAGCCGGCTTCCCGGTTTTCTGCCGCGCTTCACTCTTTTCCTGTCAGGCAGCTGCGCCCCGTTTCTGCACCCGGAACAGCGCCTTGCAGACAGCGGCGGTCAAAACAGCCGCCACAATGGCCTCCGGCACGCCGTTGGTGCCGATCACCGTGAGAATCACCCAATAAAACCCTTCAAAAACCTTTTCCTTAGCCGCGGCGTACTGCTCACCGAAGCAGACATAGATCAGATTCATGACCAGCAGCGTGTTGGTCAGCGACCCCAGCAGTCCCGCAGCCGCCAGCGAAACCGTTTCGCCGCCTTTCCGCCCTTTGAACAGCCATTTTACAAACCTGTACACATAATACGGTACCACGCCCACCAAAATCCGGGGCAGGAAACAGATGACCAGGCTCCATGCGTTCCCCTGAAAATCTCCCACCGAATAAAGGGGCGTAAACACGAAGGAGGTAGCGTTGGGACTCACGAACGAGTTGTTCAGAAAGCTGGTCAGTCCGAAAAGTGCGCCTAAGATGGCGCCTTTCTTAGGCCCGAGCAGCAGTGAGCCGATGATGACCGGGATGTGTACGATGGTCGCCCTGGTGACCCCCAACGGGATATACCCGATGAACGGCGTAAAGGCGAGGATAAAGATGAGCGCGCCCAGCAGGGCAAGCTGCACCAGTCCCAGGGTTTTTGCGGAAGCTTTTCTTTCCATGATTCATTCCTCCTGCTACTGTTCCCATTTTTGGGATACAATGCAAATTTATGCAAGCCCGCCGCGCCCGCAAAAACGCCGGCAGGATTGACACCATTGAATCGGGATTTTCTTCTATTATAATAGATATGCCCTAAGAATGCAAGAAATCCCGCAGAAAAACTTGCCCAAATCGGCTACCTTTCCGTGGCCTCGCCTTGTGCAGCTTCCCGCGCCTGCCGCGGATCGATTCGGTCCAAAGGTCCCTCAAGATGCCGCGCGATGAGACGGGTCAATTCCCCTGCCGCCCCGCAGCGGATCAGCGCGACAATCTGCCGGTGCTCCTCAAAAAACTGCCCGAACAACCCGCTCTCCCGCATATCCAGCATTCGGAACCGGGTGTAATGCACATGGAACTGCTGCAAAACCTTCCAGACCGCGTCCAGCTCCATCGCTGAAAAATACAACTCATGGAACCGGTTGTCCAGCCGGTAAAACTGCAGGGGCTGAAAGCTCCCCGCCAGCAAAATCCGCTGCCGGGCGAGATTTTCCTCCAGACGTTCCAGCAGTCCCTCCGGCGGCTCCCGGCAGAGCATGGGCAAAAGCCGCTGCTCCACCGACGTCCGCAAAAACACCAGCTGCCTGCTGTAGGCAAAATCGATCTCCGCCACAAAGGTTCCCTTCCGCGGAACCACCTGTACCAGCCGTTCCGCAGAAAGCCGGGAGATCGCCGTCCGCACCGGCGTCCGGGAAACCCCGAACCGCTCCGCCAGGTCCTCCTCCCGGACCTGGGTCCCCGGCGTAAGCTCCAGCGAAAGGATCTCCTGCCGTAGCACGTGATAAATATGTTCCGATGAAACCATAAAACCTTCACCGCCATCAAAGCAAACATTCCGAATTCAGCAGTCCCGCACATCGTAAGGCCGCCGGGAAAAGGAAAAGCCCTGAGCGCGCCTTTTCCCCCTTCTTTTTCTGTGAGGAAAGAGAGGGAGCGCGGGACCTCCTCTCCCAAAAAGAAAAACCGCTGCCTGCATGGACCTCCTAAGTCAAAGGAGCCAACCGGTCTCTCCCCATTAGTATACCGCACCTCATCCACAAAATCAACAGATTTTAAAAACATTTTTTGTCGTTGTACTACAATTGAGAACCAGGGCACAACGTGTTATCCTTAAAGTACAGAAACAGTCTACCCCGCGAGAAAGGAACGATGGAAATGTATATGGATAGCATGATCGA
Organism: uncultured Nitrososphaerota archaeon; assembly: GCA_934869045.1. Lineage (GTDB taxonomy): Bacteria > Bacillota > Clostridia > Oscillospirales > Ruminococcaceae > Merdivicinus. The sequence continues at coordinate 2,346 of CAKXAF010000222.1, forward strand.
GGAAATCCGCTCCTACGGCCTCATCCCGGTCATCAAGATCGACGATGCCGAAAAAGCGGTTCCCCTGGCGAAAGCCCTCTGTGACGGCGGCCTTCCGGCGGCGGAGGTAACTTTCCGTACCGCCGCGGCAAAGGATGCCATCGCCAAAATGGCAGCAGCTTTCCCGGATATGCTTATTGGTGCAGGCACCGTCCTGACCACCGCCCAGGTGGATGAGGCTGTGGCCGCCGGAGCGAAGTTTATCGTCTCACCCGGCCTGAATCCCAAGGTTGTCCGTTATTGCCTGGAAAAGGAAATCCCCATCCTCCCCGGCTGCGCCACCCCCTCGGACATGGAAACAGCCATCGAATTGGGCCTGAGCGTGGTCAAATTCTTCCCCGCCGAGGCCAACGGCGGCCTGAAATCCATCAAAGCCATGTCCGCCCCCTACACCCAGCTGCGCTTCATGCCCACTGGCGGCGTCAACGAGCAGAATCTGGGCGATTACCTTGCCTTCCCGAAAATCATTGCCTGCGGCGGCTCCTTCATGGTCAGCGACGCACTCATCAACGCCGGGGACTTTTCCGCCATCACTGAACTGACCCGTAAAGCCGTGGCCATCGTCATGGGCTTCGAGTTGGCCCACGTGGGCGTCAACTGCAAAGACGACGGTGAGGCCCGCGAAACCGCCGGCCTTCTGGGCAGCATGTTCGGTTTCCCGGTTAAAGAGGGCAGCAGTTCCGTTTTTGCCGGCCCCATCGAGGTCATGAAAGCCCCTTACCTGGCCCCCAACGGCCATATTGCCATCCGGGTAAACGATCTTTCCCGGGCCATGGCTTACTTCGGCCGCAAGGGTTATGCTTTCGACCCCGATACCGCAAAATTCAACGCCAAGGGTCAGCAGGTAGCCATCTACTTCAAGGGAACCATCGGCGGGTTCTCCTGGCACCTGGTCCAGAAATAATCGCCCGGCTCTTTCCGCAATTTCTCAACTTTTTTCAATAAGATTTCAACAAACCGCAAGGAGGATTTCTCATGAGTAAAGTCGTAACCTTCGGCGAGCTGATGCTCCGCCTTGCCCCTCTGGGCTATAACCGTTTCGTCCAGTCCGACACCCTGGGTGCAACCTTCGGCGGCGGCGAAGCCAACGTCGCCGTCTCCCTGGCCAACTTCGGCCTGGACGCCGCCTTTGTCACCAAGCTCCCCAAGCATGAAATCGGTCAGGCTGCCGTCAACAGCCTCCGCAAATTCGGCGTGGATACCAGCCTGATCACCCGGGGAGGCGACCGTGTTGGCATCTATTATCTGGAAAAAGGCGCCTCCCAGCGCGCTTCCAAATGCATCTACGACCGCGCCCACTCCGCCATTGCCGAGGCTTCCAGCGCAGACTTCGACTGGGACAAAATTTTTGACGGCGCCGATTGGTTCCACTTCACCGGCATCACCCCTGCCTTGGGGCCCAACGTGGTGGAAATCTGCCGCGAAGCCTGCAAGGCTGCCAAGGCCAAGGGCGTCAAAATCAGCTGCGACCTGAACTACCGCGGCAAGCTGTGGACCCGCGACCAGGCTAGGGCCGCAATGAGCGACCTCTGCCAGTACGTAGACGTCTGCATCGCCAACGAGGAGGACGCCAAGGACGTCTTTGGTATTGCGGCCGAGAATACCGACATCCACGGCGGCAAGCTGGACCACGAAGGCTATAAGAGCGTCGCCAAGCAGCTGGCGGATACCTTCGGTTTTGAAAAGGTCGCCATCACCCTCCGCACCTCCATTTCCGCCAATGACAACGACTGGGCTGCCATGCTCTACGACGGCAGCGAGTATTACTTCTCTAAGAGCTACCACGTCCATATCGTCGACCGGGTTGGCGGCGGCGATAGCTTCGGCGCGGGCTTGATCTACGGCCTGCTCTCCGGCAAGAGCTGTCAGTCCGCTCTGGAGTTCGCGGTAGCCGCATCCTGCCTGAAGCACTCCATTGAGGGCGACTATAACATGGTCAGCGTCGATGAAGTGGAAAAACTGGCCGGCGGCGACGGATCCGGCCGTGTCCAGCGCTAATTTTGCCTGACTCCCTCCAATAATAGAAGCAGGACGGACTTTTGCGGGTCCGTCCTGCTTCATTTTCAGCCTCAAACTCCACGTTACCGCCGCAGGCTTCGGATAGTCAGAC
>CAKXAF010000223.1 GCA_934869045.1 uncultured Nitrososphaerota archaeon
CCTGCACACGGCTCTCGATAAAGTAAGGCTTGCCGATGGAGCCATCGGCCAGAATCTGCTTGATGATGCGGTAATCCCGGTCCCACCGGCGGTTCTGATGGATGGAAAATACCTTTCCCGTCCGCCTGGCGGCAGCGATGATCTCCTCCAGCTCCGCAGCATTCATGGTCACCGGCTTTTCGCAGATAACGTTTTTCCCCGCTTCCAGACAGCGGATGGCATAGTCCTTGTGAAAGTTGTTGGGCACCGCAATGGTGACCAAGTCCACCTCCGGATCCGCCAGCAGTTCCTCCGCCGAGCGGTAGGCGGTCAACCCCTTTTCTCCCGCTTTTTCCAGCGCTTCCGGCCGGATGTCGTAGGCGCCCTTCGTCCGCAGCTCCGGCAGGCGGTCCCGGATGTTCTGAAAATGCCAGCCGCCCATGCCTCCAAATCCAATCAAGGCCCATGTGTGACCCATCACAAATCCCTCCCTATCATCTTGAATCCCCAGGGCCGCGAAAAAGCGCTGCCCGGCTTTTGCGGAAAACCACAGGAGGAAGAAGCAGTTTCTCTCCCAGCGCTCCGCAGAACGCCGGATCCCTGCCCGCGAAACCCGGCAAGAACTTTTCCCAGCAGCCCTTTCCTGATGAAACGTTTTCAAGGCCATTGTACCATACAGCATTTCAAAAGTCCCGCCAGAAAGACGCGGAAATCAGACAAAATGTGCTCTCCTTTAGTAAAACGTACTCTTCCCAGAAAAAGGCCGTCCGGTTCCCGTGATCCCAGCCGGGCATTGAAAGCTGCTCCGGGAAACGGACCGCACCATCGCGGCCATTGCAGCGGGATGCGGCTTTCATTCCGCCAACACCTTCCGCAAAGCCTTCCGAAAACGGTTTGCTGCGTCTCCGGCCAACCGCCGGAGGCCCTGAACCGCAGAATCGTGCGAATTTCTCACAAACAACCTGAATTTTCGCCATGTACTTTTTAAAGGAAACTCTTTATAATAAAAACGAAAACATTTCATTTATAAGGAGGAACGAACATGAATAGCCTGCCATTCCGCCAGATCCACCTGGATTTTCACACCTCCGGCGCCATTGAAGGCATCGGCTCCCGTTTTTCCAAGGAACAGTTCCAGGCGGCTCTAAAAGCCGGCCGCGTCAACTCCATCACCGTCTTTTCCAAATGCCACCACGGCTGGTCCTATCACCCCACCACCGTCAACCGGATGCACCCCGGCCTGTCCTTTGACCTGCTGAAGGCCCAGATGGAGGCCTGCGCCGAAATCGGCGTCCGTGCGCCGGTTTATATCTCTGCTGGCTTTGACGAAAAAGAGGTTGCCGCCCATACAGACTGGCTCGCCTGGCATACTCCCGAGGGCCCCACCCCGGAAGAGCTGGGCGCCGCCCATTACCACCTGATGTGCTACAACACCCCCTACCTGGATTTCCTGGCCGCTCAGGTCGAGGAGGTCATGCGGCTGTACAACCCCTGCGAAATCTTCTTAGACATCTCCGACGTCCGCATCTGCCACTGTCCCAGCTGCCGCCAGGAGATTCTCGAGCACGGCGAGGATCCTGAAAATCCCGATGACCTCCGCCGCCAGGGCGAACGGGTCTACGACCGCTACTGCCAACGCATGGCCCAGGCCGTCCACCGCTACAACCCGGATACCGCCATCTTCCACAATGCGGGCAATATCATCCGGGGCCGGCGGGATTTGGCCCACCGGGATACCCACCTGGAGCTGGAAAGCCTGCCCACCGGCGGCTGGGGCTACGACCACTTCCCCATGTCCGCGGCTTACGTCCGGGGGCTGGGAATGGAATTTCTGGGCATGACCGGAAAATTCCATACCACCTGGGGCGAGTTCGGCGGCTTCAAGCACCCCAACGCCCTGCGGTACGAGGCGGCGTTGTCCATCGCCTGCGGCGCAAAATGCTCCATCGGCGACCAGCTCCACCCCAATGGTGAGATGAACCTCTCCACCTACCGCCTGATCGGCACGGCCTACGCGGAGGTCGAGGCTAAAGAGCCATGGTGCAGCAACGTAAAAAGCGTAGCGGACATCGGCGTCCTCTCCACCGAGGCTGTCAACGGCTTTGCCGGCCGGGACTGCCACGGAGATATCGGCGCCAACCGCATCCTTCTGGAAGGAAAATACCTCTATGATATCCTGGACCTGGAAAGTGATTTTTCCAAATATAAGCTTCTGATCCTCCCCGACGAGATCCGTCTGGACGGGACCCTTGCGGCCCGTCTCAGGGATTACCTGGCGGCAGGCGGCAAGCTCCTGGCCACCGGCGTTTCCGGCCTGAAAGCGGACACCGACACGTTTGCCCTGCCCTTCGGCGCGGAATTCCTGGGTGAAAACTTCTTCCGTCCCAGCTACTACATCCCCCAGTTTGAAACCGTCAATGGCGAAACCGCTTATGTCATGTACCAGCAGGGCTACCGCATCCGTCCCGAAAACGGCGCCGCCTGCTTCGCCCTGGAGCAGGATCCCTACTTCAACCGTACGCCGGAGCACTTCTCCTCCCACCAGCATACCCCCAATAATCCTGACTCATCCGCTCCCGGAGCAGTTCTCACTCAAAATACCGCCTACCTGAGCTGGAAATTATTCAGCGAGTATGCAGAAATGGGTTCCTTCCACGTCAAAGAGCTGCTCTGCCATGCCATTGACGCCTTGCTGGGCGACGAAAAAATCCTGACCACCGACCTGCCTGACCGCGGCGTAACCACCCTGATGGAGCAGGAAACGGAAAACCGCCTGGTGCACCACCTGCTTTTTGCCTATACCACCAACCGCGGCAAAAAGACCGAAGTCATCCAGGACATCATCCCCCTCTATAACATCCACGCCTCCATCCAATCGGCCAAAGCCCCGAAGGAAGTCTACCTGGCCCCCAGCAAAGAACCTCTGCCCTATACCTACGAAAATGGAGCCATTTCCTACACCATCCCGAAGCTGGAAATCCATCAAATGGTCATCATCCAGTACTAAGCGGCAAAAGGAGCGCCGCCTCGTAAGGCCGCCGCATCTCTCCAAAACCCAACCCGCCAGGACAGGCGTCCAAAAGCGGACGCAGATAACCATTGGTGGAGCCTGTGTCAGGCGGCGGCCGCCGATCACCGCGAGGGGCCACGGAACGGCCAGAAAAAGCGCCTGGCGCGACTTTAGGGGAGTCCTGAGGGGGCTAGGCCCCCTCAGGCGTCTTTTTCTCCCCCATCTGACGGCTTTGCGAAGCAATGCCGTCGTCCACGGGGAAAAAGATGGGGTGCAAGGCGCGGCATCCCAATCCAGTGAAAACGTCCAAGCCCGCATAGGGCGGAAGCGCAACCAGATTTGCCAAAAACTGCGGCAGCGAGTGAAGCGGATGCTTCTTTTCGCTGCCGCAGTTTTTGGCATAAAGGAATCAAAAACCCACTGTTTTGTCAATTCCGCCGCCAAGCAACTCGTCACTTGGGATTGACTTCCGATTCATCCGGAGCGCTGATTGCCAGATCCTCCATTTCCTCCTGCAATTTTTTCAATTCCGCGATGATATCGCTGATACGGTTAAAAGCCCGGTAGTACGCCTCTTTCTCGTTCAATCTCATCACCTCCTATGACATCATTATGAAATTATTATAGTCTCTTTTTAATCCTTTTTCAATACTTTGTGTCATAATAATAGCAAAAGTAGTGAAGGAGGGTCTAGAGGTGAAAAATTCTGACATGCAACAGTTCACCCTGCGCATCGACCGCGAGCTTTTCCAAAAATTCCGCTACGTCGCCGACTACGAAGGCCGCTCCGCAAACCGCGACCTGGAACAATATATCAAACGCAAGGTTCATAAATTTGAGCAGGACCACGGTCCCATCCTCCTCACTGAAAACGATGACGAATAACCGGGAAGGCAGCCGCCTTCCCCTTTTCTTTTGGGTTTTTGTTGCCATTTTTCCGCTTTTATGCTATGCTTAGATAGGATTTTTACGCAGTAAAGAGGGGGACACCATATGTCATTATCGAAGCTCCAGCTCCCCGCGGACTACCGCCCGGCGCTGGATATCCTGCAAACCGAAATCGCCATCAAGCTGGTCAAGGATACCTTTGAGCGCGAACTCGCCCTGAAGCTCCACCTGACCCGCGTCTCCGCCCCGCTGTTCGTCCGCAAGCGCAGCGGTATCAACGATGACCTCAACGGCGTGGAACGCCCCGTTTCCTTTGATATCGCCGATATCGGAGAAGAGGTCGAGATCGTCCATTCTCTGGCAAAGTGGAAGCGCCTGGCCCTGAAGCGCTACGGCTTCGGCCCCAATACCGGCCTCTACACCGACATGAACGCCATCCGCCGGGACGAGGAGCTGGATAACCTCCACTCGGTCTACGTAGACCAGTGGGACTGGGAAAAGATCATCACCCGGGAAACCCGTACCCCGGAAACTCTCCGCCATACCGTCCGCCGGGTCATGCGCGCCCTCAAGGAGACCGAGGAGGCCCTCCACTTGTC
>CAKXAF010000224.1:0-2301 GCA_934869045.1 uncultured Nitrososphaerota archaeon
ATGCTGACCAGATTGGCGTCAGAGTCGAAGGCGATGGAGTAGAACCGGTTTTCCATTTTTTCGGTGGTAACAGTAACAGCAGCGGCTTCCGGAGCGGCAGCTTCCGAGAGGGTGAACACCTCATAAGCCATGGGGGTGAGAACCGCGTCAAAGGTGAGGATGGTGGAGTTTCTCGTTTTTTCAATGTGGCTGGGGCGGATTCGGTTGTGAGAATCCTTGACCTGAAGGTGTTCTGCATCGGAAAAAACCGTGTCGGCTAGGTCGATGGAAACAAGGCCGCTACGCTCCCAAGAGAGGAAGTTGAAAACAACGACGCTGTTGGCTGCGTGGGGAATTTTCCCGCAGAGCCCTCTGGCAGCCGTTTCCAGAATGCTGTTTCCGATGGCGTGGATTTCACGGTAATCCTTTTCGGCATCTACATAAACGGAGTGGATGGAGGAACCTGGCATGATATCATGGAACTGGTTGGTAAGCAGCTTCTTATAGCCCTTTCGGATATCGTCATAAGGATAGGCAGCGCCGGTTTCGGCGGAAGCCAGAACGCTGGCCATTTCTGCCTGGCGGTACAAAAGCTCGGCCTTCCGGTTGTTTTTCTTGACATTTGCCTGGGAGGTGTAGGTTCCACGGTGAAATTCGTAGTACATTTCGTCATTCCACACGGGAAGTTCGGAGAGAACCGCATCGGCATCCTTAAAATACGATTCGGAGGTTGTCATCTCCAATTTGGGGAGACCGGGGAAGTCCTTCAAACGTTCCGCGGTTTCCAGCATCTGGTAGGTGGGTCCGCCACCGCCGTCGCCGTAGCCGAAGGTCATCAGCGCCTCGTCCAGAATGGCCTTCTGGTCATATCTCTGATAGAGGGTCTGGAGGGTTTCGGGAGCAACCATGCCGTTGTAGTTCAGTCGCTGCAGGTAGGCGGGAATCCGAGTTCCGTCGATACCCTGCCATTGGAACAGGGAGTAGGGGAAGCGGTTGTCATCGTTGTTGATCAGCTTGGAGGTGAAGAAATATTTCATGCCGGAACGCTTGATGATCTGGGGAAGAGCCCAACTGTAACCAAACACGTCGGGCATCCAGAACACATTGGAACATTTTCCGAACTCATTGATGAAGTACTGCCGACCGTAGAGAATCTGGCGGATCAGAGACTCGCCGGAGGGAATATTGGTGTCCATTTCCACCCAGGTGTTGCCAACCAGCTCAAATTGGCCGGAGCGAACCTTCTCCTTGACGCGCTCATAGAGTTTGGGATAATGGTCCTTGACAAATTCGAAAAGTTGAGGCTGGCTGAATGCAAAGGTAAAGCCGGGATATTTATCCATCAGCGCGCAGACATTTGACAGGGTTTTGGCGGATTTACGGATGGACTCACGGACTGGCCACAGCCAGGCAGTGTCGATGTGGGCCTGACCTACAAATTTGATAATCCCATGCGTTTGTCCGGAAATTTCCGCCATTTTCTGTTGGAAGACCGCTGCCGCATGGGGGATGGTTTTCAGGATTTCTTCCTTTTCAAAGTCAAAATCCACGCAAGTCAAGGAGGAAACGACCGCATCGGTTACTTTTTCATAATAATAGCTGTCTTTACTGCAGGACTCGAAAAGGCTGACAATTTCACGGGGAAGAACCGCGCCGGATTTCATCACCTTTTCCAGGGGATTCTTCAAGGTTTCCATGGCGTCCAGAGCGGTTTGAATGTCGAAGTAGTAGGACTCCACCTGAGGATTGATGGTGACCAGAGCAGCGGAGCGAATGATGTACTCAATGCTGGTTTTTCCCTGCCGGCGGAACCGGTTGAATTCCATGTAGTTCAGATGAGCTTCGATTTCCACGTGATAGGCCGCTCCAGCCGCTGCGGACTCAGCGAGAATTACCCGTGTACGGGTGGCGCCATTGGGTTCAAGGTAGGAGGTAATGGCGGAAATGATCTCACCATTGACGCGGACGATGGCTTCACCGCCGAATTCCAGATTCAGTGCCAAAAGCTTGCCGGAAAAGCTCTCCGGGACAGTGACGTCTGCGGTGAACCAGCGCGTAAAGTCATCGCAGCAGCTCCAGCGGTCTCCTATGCGGACAGGAGCGTCCGCGATGGCCTCGGTGTAGCCATCATTACCCAAAAAGGTTGCGTGGCGGGTTTCCCACACGGGTATCTCTAGGGTATCTTCAAAAATAAGAGCGGTTAAGTTCGCAAGTTTTCGCTTAATAATTGTGGCTTTGGTGAAATTCATAAAAATCTCCTTTCGAAGTCTTATACGGTTACTTTTTCAGGGGTTCCGGAGGGAATCCAGACCTCTGCGTAAT
>CAKXAF010000224.1:2311-4463 GCA_934869045.1 uncultured Nitrososphaerota archaeon
GCGTAATGCTCCAAGGCGGAGCGCATTTCTTCAGGAGTTGCCACGCCGGTGGTACCAATTTTTTTGATGGTAATCGCGGAAACCAGCGATGCGAAATTCAGCGCGTCTTCCGGGGAAACCTTCTGTACATAGGCTAGGGAAAAACCGGCAAGAAAAGAGTCTCCGGCGCCGACAAAGTCAATGGGTGGCGAAACCGGAATAGCGGGGACCGTGGTACATTTCCCGTTTTCACACCATATAGCGCCTTGAGCGCCCAGGGTTACCAGGGCTGGGCGGCCGTTGCGCTTTTCCAGTGCCCGTGCGATGTGCTCAGCGGCGCTGGGCTGGGAGATGAAATCTGGATCAAGACCGAGAGTGGCGCAGGCTTCGACTTCATTTGGTTTTACGAATGCGTTTTTATAGCAGCTGCCGCGGTCACGGCTATCCACGATCACCGGCATTTTGACACCAAGGGCATTCACTTCCTCGATCACCCGATTGGAGATACAACCGTTTGCGAACTGATCGCAGACGATTAGAATATCGCAGTTTTGGGCCACAGTCCGAAGAGAGGACAGGATCTGATCCTCCAACTCTTTAGAGAAGGGTTCCCGGTTGATGAAGTCGATGCGCGGATCTTCAACCGTTACAGGAGAAATGCCGTGGCGGATGGGTTTGCAGTAGGCGGGGGTGATGATGCCGCCGGAGGTAACAAGATAATCGGAGGAAACCGCAATCTGCTCCAAAAGGCGTTTGAAAATGACGCCGCGCCAATCACAGCCAACGCAGCCGACGTACTGGATATTTTTAGCGCCCAGCGCGGCAAGATTCGCCAGGACGTTCGCACCTGCACCCAATGAGAATCGCTCATTAATAATCGGAAGGGGATGCTGGGGGACCTCGCGTGACAGCTCACTGAGCCGCATGTCGGCCTCCCAATAAATATCAACACACCCGTCGCCGATCAGTCCGATCCGCAGAGCGGGAATGTTTTCTAAAATCTGATTCAGAGTCAGCATATTCATCGTCAAGATATCCTCGCACCTTTCAGGATAATTTTACTTTTTTTCCTGCGTCAGGAGACGGTATAGGGTAGGGACGGTGTCCATATGGTTCCCATAGATGTAATAACCACTCCCCCCCATACTTACGGGACGGTTTATGATGTTTTTCCGTGGGCGGTAGTAGTAGTGGAAGTTTTCTTTGCTGACGTCGCTTTTATAATCGCCCAGGGGGATGATGTCAAAGTTGGCGGTAGTGATGTGCTGGGTTTTGTAACCGTGATTGCGGACAATGGAGAGCGCTTTCAGGAAGACTTCCGGCCCAGTAACCGCGGATCCGATATTGAGGAAAACGCCGTCTTCCAGATCCTTCAGGGAATTCACGAAAATCTTAAAATCCTTCCCGCTGGCGCCGCCGATACAAGAGAAGTCCGCGGCGGGGTGCTCATGGATGATGTCAGTCCCCATGGTTACGTGATAAGTAGCGGGAACCCCATTGGCATAAGCGTTATAAAAGACGCAGTCTTCTTTATAAGGAAACTTTTCCGGATGCTCATCAATATAATGGGCCAGCGATTCACCGTAGCCGTAGCCTCGCTGCCAGCCTCCTTTAACAGCATCGTTCATCCATCCGCCGGTTTGCTCCCACATGCCGAAAGACCCGTCTTCAATTGCAGTGGGGACATGTTCAGAGGTTCCGCCCAGGTAAGCCAGCTCAAAATCGTGAATACTACCGGCACCGTTGGAGGCGATATGGGTGATCAGGCCCCGACGAATTAGATCAATTAAGTAGCGGGAAAGGCCGCATTTAATGACATGGGCGCCGTAGAACACGATAACCGGACGGCCATTTTTTCGCGCTTCCAAGATATTCCCGGCAACAGCTTCTAATTCCTTGCATTCAAAAGAAGGAATTGGATCGCTGAGCTTACGGATATTATCAATTCGCACTAGGTTGATTCGTTCCCAAACGTCAAAGGTTTTGGTATCGCTGAAATCAAAAGGCTCTGGCCGGTAAAGTGTCATAAACAACGCCCCTCATTTTAAAAATTGTTAAATTGAAATCAGACCAATGCAGATAAATAAAGTTTACAATATGCATTATTACATATTAAAAAAGAAAAGTCAATAGGAAATAAGGTGATATTAGGCACATATTTGCTTGAAGCAGG
>CAKXAF010000225.1 GCA_934869045.1 uncultured Nitrososphaerota archaeon
CCCATTACCATTCTGGGATAACAAAAAGCGCGGGAGCGAAGGCCCCCGCGCTTTTTGTTAATTTCGTGCCTTCTGATGCAACGCTTTTCTTGACTTTTTTCCGTGAATGCGATAAGATGAAAACATATGCCCCAGACAAGAGCGGCGTGCAGCGAAAGGACGGTTTCTATGGAAAAATCCAAGGTTTATTTTACTGATATGCGGGCGGTCCCCGGCACCAACCTCCTGACCAAGCTCCAGAAACTCATTCGCCGGGCAGGTATCGGCGAAATCGATATGAAGGAGCGCTTCGTGGCCATCAAAATCCATTTCGGCGAACCGGGCAATCTCTCCTTCCTCCGCCCGAATTTCGCCAGAGCGGTGGCGGACGTGGTGAAGGAGCAGGGCGGCAAGCCCTTTCTGACCGACTGCAATACGCTGTATGTCGGCCGCCGCAAGAACGCCCTGGACCACCTGGACGCTGCTTGGGAAAACGGCTTTACTCCCTATTCCTGTGGATGTCCCGTCATCATCGCCGACGGGCTGAAGGGGACGGACGAGGTGCTGGTTCCGGTGGAGGGCGGCGAATACGTCAAGGAGGCCAAAATAGGCCACGCCGTTATGGATGCCGACATTGTGATTTCTTTGAATCACTTCAAAGGCCACGAAGCCACCGGCTTCGGCGGCGCGCTGAAAAACCTGGGCATGGGCTGCGGCTCCCGCGCGGGAAAGATGGAGCAGCATAACTCCGGAAAGCCCGAGGTGGACCAAAGTGTTTGCGTCGGCTGCCGCACCTGCGCAAAAAACTGCGCTCACGGCGCCATTTCCTTTGGCGAGGACCGAAAGGCCTCCATTGACCATAGCCTCTGCGTAGGCTGCGGCCGCTGTCTGGGAGCCTGTAACTTTGACGCGATCTACAACGAAAATCCCAGTGCCAACGACGAACTGAACTGCAAGATCGCCGAATACGCCAAGGCAGTAGTCCAGGGGCGGCCCCAGTTTCATATCAGCATCGTTATGGACGTCTCCCCCTACTGTGACTGCCACCCGGAAAACGACCTTCCCATTATTCCCGATGTAGGGATGTTCGCGTCCTTTGACCCTGTGGCTCTGGATGTAGCATGTGCCGATGCCTGCAACGCCATGCCGGTCCAGGCGGGCAGCAAGCTGGATGGTAATCTCCACGCTCATGGGGACTGCCACCACGACCACTTCACCAACACCTTTCCCGATACCAATTGGCGCAGTGGTATCGCCCATGCCGTCAAGCTGGGCCTTGGCAGCCAGGAGTATGAGCTGATCACTGTAAAATAGCAGGAAGAACCGGGCGGAGCCTTTATAAAGGCTCCGCCCGGTTTGCTGTGAAAGGGTTTTCCAGAGGCTTGATCACTGAAATATGGTGCGATAGTAACCGTACCGTTCCACCGTCTGGTAGAGCGCTTCCAGGTTTTCCGGCGGAAACGGCATATACTGGTCTGCGCAGCAGATGTATCCACCGTTCCGTCCCAGCAGTTCCACCGTCCGGATTGTTTCCTCCTGGACTTCCCTGATGGAAGCCTTCATCAGCATAGCCGAACTGACGCCGCCCATCAGCGCCATCCGCCCCTGGGTTTTTGTTCGCACGGCGGCGAGGTCGTTGGCCGTAGCTTGAAGGGGATTCAGCAGGTCGACCCCCAATTCCATAAACAGTTACAGCAGAGGTTCAATGTGGCCGCAAGAGTGAAAATTGATGAGGACTCCGTGACTTTTGTAAAGAGCGATCAGCCGCCGTTATTCCGGCACCAGAAATTCACGGATGATGTTCGGGCTGAGGAGCAGGCTGTTCTGAGTGCCCAAATCATCTCCAAACTCCGCCAATTCAATGCCGCACTGGAGATAGTGGGCCGCGATTCCCATCTGAAAGTCCATGATATGATGAAGAATGTCTCGCGCCTTTTCCGGCTCTGTATAAAACCATTCCATCATGTTTTCCATCCCGGCCAGCATGTAGGAGCGTTCCCACAAGGTATCTCTGTGGGCGCCGGCGATGATCAGCTCTTTGTCCGGGCAGCGTTCTGCCCGGTGATAGATTTGCCCTATGATCCGTGGGTCATCCGGATCGGGCCATTGGTAGGAGCTGTAGTCCCCCGGATCCGCCAGGGGAAATTCCTTGGGCAGACCCATGACATCCCCAAGGTCCTTATGCCATCCCGTTCCCCAGATATCCTTCCAGGAGGCGCCTGCGGGCTGGCCGTCGCCTCCGCCCGCAAAGCCTTCGTGGTTGCTGCCGTAATAGTGGATCCCCCAGGCGGGAATCCCGGATGGAATTCGTTCCGCCGGTTCAAACCGGAGAATCCGGAGAAAATTTTCTCGGTCTGTCAAGTCCATTCCTTCTTTGTGGGATTATTTGCCCAAAAGCTCCTGGTTGACCTCGTCCAGAACCGGCTGAACCTTGGGGCGGACCGACTCGATCCACTTGTTCCACTCTTCTGCCAGATCTCCTCCGGAGAGCAGAACTTGGGTCATGGCGTCGCCGGAGTTGAGAGAAAAGTTTGCTTTTTCCGGTGTAGAGAGGAAGGTGTAGTCATAGTCCTGTCTGCAAACGCTCATGCTGGCTTCCTTGGCGCGGAAAATATCCAGTACAACATTGCGTTTCTCTTCGGAGATGGTAGGATCGTGGAGTGCCCAGTCGTCAGGAAGGATGGGCTTGGTCCAGAAGTAGTTCTTCATCTGGAAGGTGGGAACGCTGCCGTCCTCATTGGTTTTGATTTCGTACTGGTCACCATTTTTGATGTAATCCTCGCCTTCAACGCCCAGGTAGACCAGATACTGCCCCTCTTCCGTAGCGATATAATCAAAGATGGAGAGGATACGGTCCATTTTTTCATCGTCGATGTCGGCGTTGAAGATGCTGCTGGCCCAGTAGTTGGTGACCTCTTGAGCGTGGTATACGCCGTCATTGTCCGTAACTGCGGCAATACCGATGCACTCGAAGGGATCCATCCCCGGGTTTGCTTCCGCAAACTGGGCGGTAAACTCGCTGGCATAGTGGGACACGGAGCAGCCGTCCAGCATAACGCCGGCCTTTCCGGCGAAGAACTTATCGCGGTATTCGATGCCTTTGATGGTGTAGAAGTCCGGATCAATGACGCCGGTGGACAGGATCTGCTTCATGTTCTGGAGGCCGTCCAAGGTTTCGCTGTCAAAGGGTCCGTACACATACTCGGTGCCGTTGTTGTAAATTTTATCGAAATTGTCATTGAAAGGCCGGACAAAACTATGGTAGAGGTTGTAAGGCGCACCAGTAATACCGATGGTCTTTCCGGCGCCATTTCCACCCGGATCCTTTTCGATCATCTGTCCGGCCAGCTCACACAGCTCATCCATGGTAATGGTTTCGCCTACATCGAAACCGATGGCCTTGGCCCAGTCTTTGCGGTAAAAAGCCACGTTTGAGTCGATGGGGAGCGAAGTTGGAAGATTTTGATAGGTGACATTGGGGATGACGTAAAGCTGCCCGTCATTGACTGCCTTAAGCTTTTCTTCCACCCCGGTCTTGCTCAGGACGCTGGCCAGATTGGGATACCGTTGAGCGTAGTCTTCCGGCAGGGCTTTCAGAACTCCCTGTTCTGTGTATTTCACGTAATCGTTGTAGTTGAAGTCCCAGAACATGACATCGGGCATATCGCCGGAGTTGATCCAGATGCGGTCCCGTTCGGCCCAGGTGTCCCAGGAGACCGGTACAAATTCAATTTCAAAGTTGAACATCTCATTGAGCTTTTTATACCGCGCTTCGTCAAAGTAGGAGACGTTGGAATCCACGTCTACGCTGGATGCGGAAAAGACAATCTTCTTTTCAAATCGGTTTTCCGTCTCCGCCTGGGAAGAACCGGTTTGTCCCCCTGGGGTGCTGGACGAAGTCTGGGAGCTGCCGCCGGATTGGCCGCATCCTGCCGCCAGCGAACCGGCGAGAAGCAGCGCGAGAGCCATAGAAAGCGTTTTTTTCATGGAAAGAACCTCCTTTAAATTGGTCGGACTGTATGGGGGATGAGCGTTACGCCTTCACCCCCCCCAGCATAATGCCTTTCATAAAGTGCTTCTGCACAAAGGGATACACAAGCATGACGGGCAACATGGTCACTACAACGGCTGCCATTTTGATGCCGTCTGAGAAAACGCTGTCCTTCAATGCGCTGGTGGTGACGCTGAAGTCCAGCAGCGGCTGGTTTACGATGGAGCGCAGCACCATCTGCAGCGGCCATTTGCCATTGTCCCGAAGGAATACCATGGCGTTGAACCATTCATTCCAGCGGTCAACCGTGAAAAACAGAAACATAGTGGCTACAATGGGCTTGGAAAGCGGCAGTACCATCCGGAAGAGGATGACAATGTCGTTGGCGCCGTCGATTCGCGCAGATTCTTCAATAGACGCGGGGATGGAGAGAAAGAAGTTGCGCATGATGATCATGTTATAGGTGTTGACGCCATAGACCAGGATCACCG
>CAKXAF010000226.1:0-2255 GCA_934869045.1 uncultured Nitrososphaerota archaeon
TACGCTGATCGGTGAGGTGCGCGGCTCCTACGGCTTCATGCCGCGGCAGCAGATTCTCAACGCCGGCAGCGCCTGTCCGGAAATTGACGTATGGGCGGCAGCCGCTACCCTTTACTATCTTCTCACTGGCAGATACCCCCGTCCCCTGGACAGCGCGGGGCAGAGCGATCCCATAAAGTGTATTCTGACCTGTCCCGCTGTCCCGATTCGTACTTATCGCCCGGAGCTTCCCCGCATGCTGGCGGATGTAATTGATTCGGCGCTCCGCGACAGCCCGGATTTTACCATCCGGACGGCGGTGGAGCTGCACCGGCAGTTGGAAATGGCGCTGGACTGGATGTGAGGAGGCGTTTTATGAGTCACATGATCGTTCACGCCGGATGGGCGTCTGATATTGGAAAGGTGCGCCGGGAAAATCAGGACGCGGTGGTTTTCCTGCCAGAGGACGGCCTGTTTGCCGTAGCAGACGGTATGGGCGGACTTCCCTGCGGGAAAAAAGCGGCAGAGCTGGCCTGTTCCCTGCTGCAGGAATACCTGGCGCCGCTGACGGAGCGGGAAACGGAGCCGGATGAGCTGGCAGACCGGGTTCAGAAGGCCGTGGAAACGCTCAGCGGCGAGATCCGGGCCATCGGAAATCCAGCCGGGCAGCCTCCCTCCTATGGGACCACTCTCTGCGGAGCGCTCCTGTATCAGGACGAAGCGATTCTTTTTAACGTCGGTGACAGCCGGGCTTATCTCTGCCGCAGCGGGGACCCGCTTCTTCAATTGACGGAGGACCATACTCTGGCGCAGCTCCTGCTGGACAGCGGCGAGATCACCCCGGAGGAGTTCCTGGTCCATCCCGGGCGCAGCCGGCTGACCCGTTTTATCGGAATGGCTCAGCGGGTAAATCCGGATGTGATCCGCTGCCCTGTCAAAGCCGGGGATCAGCTGCTGCTCTGCAGCGACGGGCTTTATGGCATGACCGGGGACAGCGAGATCGAAGCCATTCTGCGGAAACGGCGTTCTCCGCAGGATACCTGCCGGGCTTTGATGGAATGCGCAAATCAGGCGGGCGGTCGCGACAACATCACCGCCGTTCTGCTTCAGTTTCAGCAAACAATCGACAACATGGTTCAGGAGGGGTACAGATGACCAATACGGAGGGTATGCGGCGCATTCTTTCTCGCGCCAGTACCTTTGGAAATTATTTTGAGGATGAGGAGCTGTGCGTGGAGTACCTGTTCCTGTCTTTCCTCAAATTTTGCGGCATGAGCGAGGAAAGCCTGGAACAGGGGCCCGGAATGACGGATTCGGTTTTGGATGAATTCCGCAAAGCCAGCGCTCTGATGCAGGAATACGGGGTCGACGTTTCTCAGGCCCGCATTGAGGTGCGGGATCTGCTGCTTTATGCCAAGGACAAAAAGACGACTGGCAGCGAAAAAGCCTACATCCAGCGTGCCGAATCCGCGGCACAGCGGGACGGCCTCCAAAAACTCCCCAGCCATTATGTGCTGCGGGAAATTCTCCGCGCGCCGTCGGAAATTCTGAGCACGGTCATCAAATCCGGCGCGGAGACGGCTTCAGAAGCTCCTGCCGGACCTGCTCCGCAACCTCCCTCTCCCTCGCCGATCCCCTCCCCCCAAGAGCCGGCGGCTGGCCCCAGCGGCACGCCGGAGTCCAAAAGCGCGGTAAATGCCGTCCAGGGGGCCCGTGAGGCCTCCTCACCGAACCCACCGGCGCCGGTCAGCCTTTCCAGCCTAATGGAACGGGTTCAGGGGATCCGCCGGTATCTTCTGGATACGGTCCGCGGACAGGATCATGCCATCCATGCATTTGCCGATGCGTACTTCAATGCAGAGCTTTTGGCAGCGTCCGAACAGGACCGCGTCCGTCCAAAAGCGATTTTCGTATTTGCCGGGCCTCCCGGTGTGGGAAAAACCTTTTTGGCGGAGCAGACTGCAAAGCAGCTGGATATCCCCTTTAAGCGGTTTGATATGAGCGGTTATTCCGGCCATTTGAGCGCCGAACAGCTGACTGGAACTGAGCCTAGCTATAAGTCAGCCTCTCCGGGACAGCTCAGCGGATTCGTGATGGAGCATCCCAGCTGTTTCCTGCTTTTTGATGAAATCGAAAAGGCCCACCCGGATGTAATCCATCTTTTTTTGCAGATTTTGGATGCCGGCCGGCTCCACGACCACTACCATGACCGGGACGTCCTCTTCCGGGACACCATCCTGATTTTCACCACCAACGCCGGCCACAATCTATATGAG
>CAKXAF010000226.1:2265-4431 GCA_934869045.1 uncultured Nitrososphaerota archaeon
CCCTTCTTCCCCGCCGCTATCTGCTCCCGCATCGCAACGGGCACCCCGCTGATGTTCAACCACCTGCAGAGCCACGATTTGGAGCAGATCAGCGCCAAAGAACTCCAGCGCGATGCACAGCTCTTTGAAAAGCAATACGGCATCCCTGTAGAGTTTGATTCCCGCCTTCCCATGCTCATGCTTTATCGGGAAGGCGGTCTGGCCGACGCACGATCCCTTCGGGCCCAAACGGAACAGTTTTTCAAAAACGAAATCATGAAGTGCATGCGGCTGTTCCGCTCGGAAAATCTGGACGAGTCACTTCGTTCCATCAAAAAAATCTGCTTCCAGACGGAGGACTGGCAGCAGCTGGAAAACCGTTTCCCCATTTTTAAAGCGGCGGACACGCCAGAGATCCTGCTCTTCGGAGACGACGCTTTGGGAACCATCCTGTCAGAAAAACTGCCGCAGTATCGGTGGAGCGTCACCAGCAGCACGGAGGACGCTTTCCAGATCCTGGCGGATAGGGATATTGACCTTGTTCTGCTCAACCTTCTTACCACACAAGACCATGATCAGCCCTCCGCCACGATTTTCGCTTTTGATTATGTACCCATGGGGGCGGCCGCGCTGACCACTTCCCGGAATTTCCTGCGCCAGCTCCATGAGCGGGTTCCGGAAACTCCGGTTTATCTTCTGGAAAGGGGCGGCTTTGCCATTGACGAAGCCCTGGAAATGAGCTTCGTGCAGGCAGGCGCCCGGGGGAAGCTGAAGGTTGCCGACGGCAAGCGCTCCACCTATGAGTCGGTGCTGTCAGAAGTTGTAAAACGACTCCGCCTGCAGAAAATCGCCTCCGACATGGCGGCCAGCCGGCAGATTCTAGCCTTTGAAACTTCTCCCGGCAAATCCACCGATCGGGAAACGCTGCTCATCCGGACCCGGAATTACGATCTCACCCAGTTGGTTGCGGCGGATGATACCGACCATATGGTCAGCGAGGCGGAACGCCCGGACATTCGCTTCGCGGATGTGATCGGCGCGAAGGACGCCAAGGAGGAGCTGGAGTTTTTCATCCGCTACCTCAAAAATCCCAAATCCTTTATGGCCAAGGGCATGAAGCCGCCCAAGGGCGTCCTCCTCTACGGCCCTCCCGGCACTGGAAAAACCATGCTGGCAAAAGCCATGGCTGGGGAATCTGACGTCGCCTTTCTCTCCGAATCTGCGACTAATTTTGTCAATATGTATGTTGGGAGCGGCCCCGCCGCGGTGCGGACGCTGTTTGAACGGGCCCGCCGTTACGCTCCGGCGATTATTTTCATCGATGAAATCGACGCCATTGGCCGCACCCGAACCGGCGGCGTCAGCGGCCAGGCCGAAGAAACGACCCTCAACGCTCTCCTCACGGAGATGGACGGATTCCAGGCCGACCGAAAGCGCCCGGTTTTTATCCTGGCTGCAACCAATTTCCAGGTTGCGGAGGGAACTGGCGGCGAGGGGTATCTGGATCCGGCTCTCGTCCGCCGGTTCGATCGAAAAATCCTGGTGGATCTGCCGGATAAAGACGAACGCCGCCGCTGTTTTGAGGTTTTGCTGCGCAACACGAAAAATTCCCAGGTTTCCAGCAGCATGATCACTCTGCTTTCTGGACGGTCCCTGGGAATGAGTCCCGCCCTCCTAACCTCCGTTGTCAACCTGGCCGCGCGGATGGCAGACCGTTCCGGGCTGCCGCTGACAGACGGAATATTGGAGGAAGCTTTTGAGACTACGGTCCACGGCGAAGCAAAGGAATGGAATTATGAGACCCTGGAACGAGTTGCCTGGCACGAAGCCTCCCACGCGCTGCTCTACCATTTGAACGGCAATGCTCCCGCCTATCTGACCATTGTCGCCCGTGGAGACCACGGCGGATATATGGAGCACGATGATGAGGAAGCGTCCTCTCCCCTAAAGACCCGGGAAGAGCTGTTGGCCAATATCCGGGTATCCCTGGCTGGCCGGGGCGGCGAAATCATCCGTTTCGGCGCGGAAAAAGGGCTGTCCAGCGGCGCGTCCGGGGATCTGAAAAACGCGACGGCGGTCGCCCGGCGGATGCTCTGCCAATATGGAATGGACGATGAGCTGGGAATGGTCTGGAGCGACCGGGAAATATTGACCAGCGAAGAAGAGTCCCGTATCCGGCGTAAAATT
>CAKXAF010000227.1 GCA_934869045.1 uncultured Nitrososphaerota archaeon
CCGTCCAACACAATGGGATGGTAGTTAAACGCATACGCCGGCTGGATGACATTCTCCGCCGAAAAGCCGCCCATGTGGGGCAGGAATCCGTATTCGCAGTAGTGCATCCCCTTATCCCCGCGGAAGTCCGGCCGCATGCCGCCCTTATGCAATGACAGCCGCAGCTGCCCGCCGCAGGCCGAAATGCCGTATTTGCAGTCGTTGAGGACTGCCACGCCGTACCGCGGTTCGGAAAGATCGGTATATTTGTGATTCAGAACCTCGAATTTTGCCTGATCGATGGAGTTGTTCCGGGTCGTCGGCCGCTTGAGATAGCCAAACTGAATCTCCTGCCGGACAAAATCGCTGAAAACCGCCGTATCGAAAGCCGCCTTCAGGAACCGGTGGTCGTCCTGCCAATCCATCATGGTTTCGAACTTGACCAGCGGCGAGCCCGCGTAAAAAATAACGTCCTGGGTGACCGTTGACTTCTCCGAAAGCTGGTACCGGTTTCGGATCCGCAGTTCCACCGCGCCTTTGGACACCACCTCTGAAGAGAGGAACTTGGCACAATCCTGATATTTCAGCTCCAAATCTGCATCGATATCCCAATTATCCCACAGCGCCGGAACATCCTCCGCCATGAGGAAGGTGTTGAAGGGGTAGCCTTCCCCGACCAGCTCCCGGCCCGCCTCCGTATCCACGAAGGATTTGAGGAAACCCCGCTCGTCAAAGAGAATTTTTGCATAGGGTGTCACCAACTCCCGTCCGTTGATACCAAAGGGCGACCGCTTGTCCGGCTCGCCGCTTTCCCACTCCAGCACCACGCTGCCATAAGGCGGAAGCTGCACTCCCGCCACAGCCAGCCGCCGGCCGCCGTTCAGGGTCTCCGTGATCTGCTGGGGATATCCCCCCGCGATCCGCATTCCTTCCCGGCAGTCCAAATAAACCACATCATTCCGCGTAAAGGAGGTGGGGTTGACCACTGTGACCCGGTCTTCCGCCGCCTCTGGGGCCAGCGCCTCCCGGATCAGCGCGTGGGCGTTCTCAATGACCGCCCCAACCCGCTCCCTCGCTTCGTCGTGGGCCCGCGGGATGCAGGTCCCGGGTAGGATATCATGGAACTGATTGACCAGCAGCTCTCCCTGCAAATCCCGGTAGGCCGCGTCTGTAGCCGCCTCCTTCCGCTCCACGGCGTTGGCCACAGTCAAGAATTCCAAATCGTGGAGAGCGATCTCCGCCAGACGGTTGTTCCGCTTGATGGCGTGCTGGTTGGTCAGGGTCCCGCGGTGCAGCTCCAAGTACAGTTCCCCCTCATAGGTGGAGGGATCATGCATATTCTGCTGCAGCTCCTGCATGAACCGGCTGACAGTGGTGTGCTCTACCCGCGGACATCCTTCCAGATCCCGACACCGCCGCGCCATCTCGATCATCTCGAACTGGGGTCCGCCGCCGCCGTCGCCGAAGCCGTAGGAAATGAGCTTACGGTCGGAAACAGATTTCTGCCGTACTGCGTCCGGGCTTTTGGTGTCATACATGAATTCATAGAAAGACTTGGGATCCGGCCAGACGTGGGTCTTGTTCAGATGCGCCAGCACCCGCGTCCCATCGATGCCCTTCCACCAGAAGGTGTCGTAGGGGAACTGGTTGGTGTCGTTCCAGGCCATTTTCGTAGTCAGGAAGTAATCCACCCCACAGCCCTTCATGATCTGGGGAATGGCGGCGGAGTAACCAAAGGTGTCCGGCAGCCAGAAACAATCGGACCGGTACCCGAAATATTTTTTGGTGAACCGCTGCCCCCAGAGGAACTGGCGGATCATCGACTCGCCGGAGGTGATATTGCAGTCGCACTCTACCCAGACGCCGCCGTTGGGCTCATACCGTCCCTCCTGGACTTTTTTCCGAATCCGCTCGAACAACTCTGGATAATGCTCCCGGATCATTTCGCTGTGATAGGCGGAGCTCTGAACGAACTTGTACTCCGGATACTGCTCCATCAGGCTCAGCTGATTGGAATAGGTCCGGGCGCATTTTTTTATGGTTTCGCCGGTGTGCCAGAGCCAGGCGGTGTCCATGTGAGAGTGGCCGATAACCCCGGCCTTAGGCGCACTGGTGGAGCAGCGCCGTGCCAGCGCCGGAGCCATGATCCGCTGCCCCTGGGCCAGCGCCGCTTCAAATTCCTCCCGGCTGACGCAGGCCGGATCGTAGTAAAGCACCTCATGGAGAGCCGTCAGAGTGTTGATGAGTTCCGCTTTCCGGTAACTGGTATCGTCCAGCACCTCCGCCAATTGGTTAAGGGTTCGGAGATTAAAAAGAAAGCTGGCGATCCGGTCGTTTTTAACGCAGACCTCCATGGCCTCATAGGTAAAGTCATAGTCGATCCGTCCGGTCTCCTCAAAAGGCATACAGCCCCGCACGAAATGTCCGGCATAGAACTCCAAATCAATGGAAATCTGCTGGCCCGCCTTGGGATTTTTGACGATCATACCGCAGTAATGGTTACCGTGGCCAGTGACAACAATCTTGGTAGCAAAGGTGCCGAAGGGCTTTCCGTCCACCCAGAGCATGGCCTCGTAGCCGCCCACTCTTGGCCGGAGAAACAGCGGCCGCCCCGCCAGCTCCTGCGGCACCTGCCAGCCGGTCTTGAACCAGCCGTAAACCCCTTCGCCGCCCCAGTGGCTCCCGGGAGCCATCGGCTGGAACAGCCCCTCCTCAAACCGTCTGAGCTTGGCCAGCATCCGCGCAATTTGCTTCTCGTTGAGCATAACTTCCTCCTGTTCCAGACGCGTTTTCCGCGCCTGCTTATAGAATCATGATACAACAAAAAGCGCGTCCCCGTCAAGGGCTCCGCTGGAAAAATCCAGGTTCCGCCACACTCTTCCCGCAAAATCCGGTTTTTCGCTGCAAAGCCCCCGGAAACGACGGAATCTCCCCTGGGCTTCCCGCCATTTCTGACATTTTTTTCCGGCGTCCTCCCGTATAATAAGGATGGACAAGCCAAAACGGAAAGGAATGGTCATCAACATGTTCAGGCTGCAACTGTCAGCCGGTCTGAAATCACACAAACGGGATCTTACCCAGTGGTTTCGATACGGCGGCGCGGGTATCTGCGCCTTCTTTGTCTCCAATGTCAAGCTTCTCGGGAGTCTTTCCCCCTTTGGCGCAGCGCTGGCCATGGCGCTGCCCTCCGGTCCATCAGCGGCTGCGGTGGCTGGCGGCCTGCTGGGTTACGCTCTGCTGGGCAGCTTTGAGCAGAACCTCCCTTATCTCATCGCCTTGCTCTGCATCCTCGCTTTTAAACTGGCTCTGGCCGGACACCCCCGGCTCCGGAGCCGCCCTGCCCTTCTCTGCTCGTTCACCACAGCGGTTTTAGCGGTAACGCTCACCATCTCCAACTCTCTGAATGGAGCCGCCCCCATCGGAATCTGCATTGGCCTGGCTGAAAGCCTTCTGGGCGGCGCCATGACCTACTTCTGCCTCCACGCATTGAAAGCCCTGGAGGCCATCCGCACCAACGGACCCTCCCGCCCCGCTCCCGGCATGATCCAAACAGCCAGCCTGGGGATCGTGGCTCTGACCGCCCTCATCGGCATCTGCGGCCTGCAAATCTCCGTCTTTAACCTGGGACGGATCCTCGGCGCATTCATTCTTTTGTGCATCGCCAACCAGCGCGGCGTCTCCGCTGCGGCAGTTTCTGGCTTGGCTCTGGGAGCTGCCCTGACCCTCTACTCCCCGGATTTTGCCGTCAGCGGAGGGATTTTCGCCCTCTCCGCTATGCTCTGTGCTGTTTTTGCCGGATTCGGCCGTATCGTCCAGGTGGCGCTCTTTGTGCTGATGAACACGGTAGGCGTCCTGGTCACCGGCGGAGCGCCGGATACCATGACCGGAGCTTTCGATGTCCTGGTGGCCTCCGCCGGCTTTATCCTCCTCCCCTCCGGCATCTTAGAAAAGTTCAGCCGCCCGGCCTCCGCTGCGGCCTCCCAGCAGCACATCCAGGATAACAGCCGCATCGCCGCCCGCCTGCGTTTTGCCTCCCACACCATCGAAGATATTCGGGAGTCCGTGGATGCAGTCTCCAAGCGTCTCAGCCGCACCGGCGCGACGGATGTCTCCAGCGTATACGAGCAGGCGTCCGACCGGGTCTGCCGGCGCTGCGGCCTAAAAATGTTCTGCTGGGAAACGGCCTATAACCAAGCCACCGAGGCTTTTCAGAAGCTGACGCCCATTCTCAAAACCAACAGCCGGATCACCCGGGAGGATCTCCCCCCCTTCTTTCAAAGCAAATGTCCCTAAACCGACGAGCTGATTCGGGAAGTCAACGGCTGCTATCACGAATTCCTCTCCCACGAAAACGCAGGCCGCAAAGTCCTGGGGGCCAAACAGGTTGCCCTGGAGC
>CAKXAF010000228.1 GCA_934869045.1 uncultured Nitrososphaerota archaeon
TACCCATACAGTGCAGGAAAGCTTTTTGGCTTCCCCACGATCCTGCTGTTCAGGAGGGCTATCATGAACAACCGGCAACCTGACTTTCAAAACATGTCCCCAGTCGGGCATATCTATGTCAACGGCTATGGCTTTGTAAACACCGATCCACGCCTCCAGGAGGAACGGGGAATTCGAAGAAATGCTGCTGTTACGGGCTTGGCGTTGGTGGAGATTTTCGTTCTTTCCGCGTTATGCCCCTATGCGGCCACAATCTTTATAAATGGACTTTGGGCGCTGATGCCCCTTTCCAGCGGTTATGGCACATCCCTTGCCCTGGTGGAGCTCCGGGAGATCCTCAGTTATCTGTTTTCTATGGGGATTCCCCTCCTTTTGACGTATGTCCTGCTCCGGCCCCGGCGTGGGAGCATATCGCTGCGTCACTTTCCAACTGACGGAACTCTTTTATCCTATTCCATGATCTCCTCACTGGCTGTTATGGTACTTATGAGTATGGTGACCGGCTGCATTGAACGTATTTTTGCGTATTTTCATATCCTGGAGCTGACGCCGGACTATCTTCTCCCATCCACACCGGTAGCGCTGGTGCTCTATATCATTCGGCTCTCCCTGCTTCCGGCCTTGCTGGAGGAACTGCTCTTCCGCGGAGTGCTTCTGCGCTCCCTGCGGCAGTACGGCGACGCCTTTGCGCTAGTCGCCTCTTCTGCTGCCTTCGGCTTCATTCACTACAGCATCACAAAAGATCTTAGCGGTTTTGTAATAGGGCTGATACTGGGGTATTTTGTTATTCGAACGGGCTCCGTCTTTACGGCAGTGTTTTCCCGGTTCCTTACGCTGTTGCTTCCGCTGGTACTGCGGCTGATCCAGCATATCGCGCCGTATCCTGTTTACCGGATCACAGAGTACACGCTCTACTGCCTGATTCTCGCGGTAGCGATCGGTGTCTTTATTCTGATCTGCCGCCGGGAGGGCAATGCCTTTATCCTCAGCAGCGGCAATACAGAAACACGGATTTCCCGGAAGCTCCGGGCCTATTTTCTCAATCTCCCCATGTTCTTTGCCATTGTCCTTTGGATCATCCAGGTTTTCCGGCACATTCACTTCATTGGCTGAACCGGCATGAAAGGAGGGAGCCCCCTGGCAACCCGAGAAGAAGACGAAAGGTTTATGCGGCTTGCCCTTGAACAGGCACGGATTGCTGCCTCGCTGGGCGAAACTCCCATCGGAGCGGTTGTTGTCTGGGAAGGAGAGGTGGCCGCTCTGGCCTGCAACCGGCGGGAACTGGATAAGCTGGCTACCGCCCATGCCGAACTTCTGGCCATCAATGAGGCCTGCCGAAAACTGGGCGGCTGGCGGTTGCACAAGGCAACCCTCTACGTCACGCTGGAGCCTTGCCCAATGTGCGCCGGCGCAATCATCAACGCCCGGGTCAAACGGGTAGTCTACGGCGCTGCGGATCGGAAAGCCGGCTGCTGCGGATCGGTCCTGGACCTGTTTCGGGAACCGTTTAACCACCATCCGGAAGTCACCGGCGGCATTTTAGCAGAGGAGAGCGCCGCCCTCCTGACCAGCTTTTTCAAGCAGCTCCGAAAAGTATAACCTGCTGGACTGCTGGCGCGGGAGCAGTCCGGCAAGCTCCGGTATCGGAGGAGGGGCAGCCGCCGGCGAAGTCCGAAACAAAAAGAGCATTCTCTCGGAATCATCCAGAGGGAATGCTCTTTTTTCGGTATATGGGTGACATGGCCAAGCCTTTATCCAGGAAATCCCCCGGTTTGGGAATACCGCGCGATGAAGCGCCCTACGGCGGAAAGGCTGGCGTCCTCAAGCACTGCCGTAGCAGCCTCTTTGAGCTCTGGAACCGCATTGGCAACCGCATAGCATTCGTCCGCTGCGGCAAACATTGCCAGATCATTGCGGTTGTCGCCAAAGCAGACGGTTTTATCCCCGCCGTACGTTTCCCGCAGCCACTGGATACCCGCCGCCTTGGAGGCGCTGGCATCGTAAATTTCAACGTACCAGGTGTCCTCCTGATAACTGTCCCGATAGCGGTGAAATACCATTCCGGAAATACCCTGCAGCCGCTGAGCCAGCCGTGCCGTCCGCTCCCCAGAGTCGATCACGCAGTAAAATATGGGCGTATCCTCCGGTCCGGGAGTCCCCTGTACAAAGGTCTTAAGAGGTTTGTCTTTCCGCAGATCGTAAAACATCTGCTGGCTCAAATTTTCCAACCGATCGTAGTAAACAAAAAGCCGGTCCTCCCGAACGGCGTAGAGGAATCCACTCATTTCCAGACTGTCCAGCGCCTGCCGTGCTGCATCTGCCTCCCTTTCCCGCAGCGGACAAAGCCGCACGAACGCACGGCGGGAAAAATCGTAGATTCCTGCGCCATTCATGACGACAGCGGGCAGCGCCCCTGTGATCGGGGCGAGGATCTCTCCCACCGTCGCCGGCGTCCGGGCGGTCGCTACAGCAAAGGCGTCCCCCCGGGCGATGGCAGCGTTGATTCCGGCGGCGCTCTCCGTGGGAATGAAGAGACGGCTGTCGATCAGGGTCCCGTCCAAATCTGAAACAAATAATGTCATATGCTTTCCTTCCGGCGGCTGTCCATCCAAAGCTTGTATTCAACCGCGTCCACACAGGCTTGAAGGCTGGCATTGATGATATCCCGGGATACTCCCACCGTAGTCCAGACCTCCCGCCCGTCTGTGGTTTCCACCAAAACCCGCACCTTGGCGGCGGTGGCATCCCGCGGTTCAATGACGCGAACCTTATAGTCTGTCAGCCGCATCCGCTCCAGCGATGGATAAAACCGCCCCACCGCCTTCCGCAGGGCGCAATCCAACGCATGAACCGGTCCTTCCCCTTCCCCGCCTCCGATCTCACAGGTATCGCCGACCCGTATCTTTACAATGGCCGAGGATGCGTTGGAACGGCCGGACTCCACCTCCTGCTCCCCGATGGTGCGTGAGTAGAGCACCTCAAAAAACGGCCGGAAGGAGCCTTGCTGCCGGAGCACCATAAGCTGCAGGCTGGCGGCGGCATACTCATACTGGTATCCTAAGTACTCCCGCTCCTTGATAAGGGCCACAATTTTTGAGGTCTCGAAACTGTCCTTACAGGTAGCCTCCCCCAAAATCCGGGATACCGCCGCCCGCCCCGCTACCTCTGAGATCAGGACATTCCGCTGGTTTCCCACCTGAGAAGGGTCAATGTGTTCGAAGGAAGCCGGGATCTTCATCACGCCGTCAATGTGCATTCCCCCCTTGTGGGCGAAAGCGCTGCTTCCGACATATGGCATCCCCGCGTCAGGCACCACGTTGGCAACTTCCCCCACAGCGCGGACATAGTGGGTCAGGTTTCTTAGCCGTTCCGGTGAAATGCAGGCATACCCCTGTTTCAATTGAAGGGTGGGAAGGATTGCAGACAGATTGGCATTGCCGCACCGTTCCCCAAAGCCTAAAAGCGTCCCCTGCACCTGAACCGCCCCGGCCTGGACGGCCAGAAGGCTGTTCGCCACCGCACAGCCGGCGTCATTGTGACAATGGATTCCCAGCGGCACAGAAGTTTTC
Organism: uncultured Nitrososphaerota archaeon; assembly: GCA_934869045.1. Classification (GTDB taxonomy): domain Bacteria; phylum Bacillota; class Clostridia; order Oscillospirales; family Ruminococcaceae; genus Merdivicinus. The sequence goes on from CAKXAF010000228.1 coordinate 3,570, forward strand.
CCCTTTATCACCGAAACAATGTGGAAAACCTCATCCGGCAGAGTGCCGCCATTGGTGTCGCAGAGCACCAGCCACGACGCGCCTGCAGCCTCCGCTGTATGCAAAACCGCCTCCGCATAGGCAGGGTCCTGCTTCCAGCCGTCGAAAAAGTGCTCTGCATCAAAAATCACCTCCCGGCCGTGCCTGACCAGAAAGCGGATACTGTCTGCGATCATCGACAGATTTTCCGCCCGGTCCGTGCGCAGAACCTGCTCCACATGAAAAGCCGAGGCCTTTCCAAAAATCGATACAGCACCCGTGTTGGCCGCCAGCAGGGCCGCCAATCCCGGATCCTTCTCAACTGAAACACCGGGCCGCCGGGTAGAGCCAAAAGCAGTCAATTTTGCTTGATCAAGCTGACATTCTGCCGCCTTTTGAAAAAATTCCCGGTCTTTCGGATTAGAAAAAGGGTTCCCCGCCTCGATATAAGGAATCCCCAAGTCATCCAAAAGATGGAGAATGTTGAGTTTATCACTGACGGAGAAACTGATACCCTGCCCCTGGGCGCCATCGCGGAGAGTCGAATCAAAAATCGTCAGCCGGTTCATGGGAGACACGCCCTTTCGTCTGGTTTATTGCAAAACAGGGGCGCCACCCGGCGCCCCTGTTCCTACTTTTCTGAACCGCTTACCCAATAAATGCCTTGACAGAATCAGGAAGCTCCTCTTTGTCCGCCGAAATGGTAAACACGATGTTCACCTCGCGATCGCCAACAGCCGTGTTCAGCTTATTCAGGAAC
>CAKXAF010000229.1 GCA_934869045.1 uncultured Nitrososphaerota archaeon
CGAATAGGAGCCGTCCGTTCCCTCCACAGGCCGGTCCATAAAGTTCTCGCCGGTTTGCAGTTGGGAAGAAAAGAACTGCCCATCTTTTTGGATCAACGGCATCAGCAGATTGCTTTTTCCATCCAACATTGCACCCTGATCTGTATAGGTCTGGTGGCGCTTCTGCATCAGATGCAGGCGGTAACCCCATTTGCTCCGGTCCAGCTCCGTTCCGTCGAATTCGTCATGCCAGACCAGCTTCCAGTTGTAGCCCTCAGGCAGCAGGCTATTTTGATGTTCCTCCATCGCATAGGAAATCATTACAAGTCCCTCCTTTAGCGGCTGCGCCATATTTGTCCAGTAACTCCTGTCGGTTCCAATTCTCCATCGGCGATTTGATAGAGTTTCTCCGCCGTAGCGCGGAAATGGGCCGCTAATTCCTCGAAGGGGCGGTTGCAGATGTCGATAACGCCGTGTTCCATGCATTCTCCGTCGAACCTTCCCAGCAGGGGCTGGTCGTTCATCTCAAAATAGTGGATCCCTACACAATTCGGGTGGTGGATCGCCCCCTGCATGTAATACTCACAGGCCTTGCCGCGTTCCTCCTGGCTGGGTGCGGAGAGGAGGCCGTTAGAGAGCAGCCCTTTATCCCCGCCGCCGATGTGCCACTCCCCGATTATCATGGGCATATCGCGGAAACCGGCGCCCGCGTCCAGAGATTCTGTGACCGTAGGCGCATAGTGATTAAAGGAAAAGATGTCATAATGCTCGCATCCAGCCATCTCTCTGGGGCCTGCCCCTCCGTAGCGCATACCGAGATTCAGATGGTCCGGATCAACCTGATGCAGGGCCTCGCCGGGTACCTCCGCATACTTTTGCAGCAAAACTGCGTGCATTTCCGCAAAATCCGCTGCTGCGGCGGGACTGGAGGCGTCCAGCTGTTCCTCCGGCTGGTAAAGCTCCTCAAAAGACCGGTACTGCCGGTTCCAGGCAGCGTTGAGGGCATCGATAACCGTGTATTTTTTCTTCAGCCATTCTATCAGCGCATTCTTGGAGGCAAGGCGGACAGGGTGGGCAAAGGCGCGCTCCGCCAGATTGATGTACTGGAACTTCCATTCCGGTTCGTTATTGACGAAGTAGCCGATCATGTAAGGGTTTCCAACGAAGGGGGCCAGCTGATTCCGGGCGAATATGCGGGAATTCTCCGCATATTCCTCCGCGTAGACGTCCGGGAAGTCCCGAAAGATCTTTTCTGTTGTCTGCGGGAACTCCTTGAGCGTCCATACAAAGGGAATTTCGGCCTTGGCAAGATAGTCCATGACACGTTCATCAAAATAGTTGTTGACTCCGACGCCGATGGTGTTAAAGCCCCAGTTTTTCAGCCGGGCGGCGTTGATGGTCACCCAGGCATCCCACCAACCCTCCGCTCCGAAGGCGCGAATCATATTCGCCCGGGCGAAGTTGAACATATACCGGCCTCTTCCGGCTTCTTTACCGTTACGCTTAACGAATTCCGCGATTTGATCCGCTGTGGTCCAGGCATCCCGATACTGCGGATCGTCCTTCTCCGGCAGCCAGGCAAAAAGATTCTCCATTCGGTCCACAAAGCCGTGGACACCCATCCGGCTCCCATAACACATGCCGTTGGAAAAAAAGGCGTACCCGTCGGGGTCAACCAGCCACCATCGCCTTCCGTCGTGATGGGTGTGGAAATACCCGGTTGCGTCAAAGCTCTTTTCCAGCCAACCGCCGTACCGGCTCCAGCCTTTCGGATAGTTTCCTCCGGCTTTTGCTTTTTCATACTCTTCATGGAGAAAAGCGGTTAGCTCTGCCACGCTGTGGGTCTTGGTATTCCAATCCTTTTGAATCCACTGCCCCAGCTCGTCGACCATGGGCTCCCCTATCACCGTCATATCCGGAAGCGCATCGGCCAGGTAAATCTCATAGATCCGGAAAGAGTCAAAGGCACGGCTGTAACCGGGATGGATCAGAATTTCCACCCGGTTCATTTGAGACACAGATGCGGGGCGTCCCTTTACGTGACCCTTGAGCATACCGGGGAGCGTTGGCAGGAAAAACCGGCGGGAGGCCAGTTCATCCAGCTGCACCGCCATTTTTACGCGGCGGGTCGGGATCATATGATAATTCAGGACGTTCTCCTCCTTCTCTTCAGAAGGGTGTTCTTTGAAAAAGACTATGTCGACCGTAGTCATGGCATCCATGTCCGCCAGCATGTCGATAATCAGATAATGCTCCGGCGTCCAAGAGACGCCTCCCATCCGCGCAGTCTCGCCCTTCAGCTGAAGCCGGACAAATCCATCCGGATCCGGCTGGATCCGCAGCCCGCTCTCATCCAGGGCAGCGCTGCCCTGGATCGTTTCCCAGGCCTCCAAAGGAATTTTCTGTTTCCCCATCATAATCCATTCCGCCTTTCTGTCTCCCTGCCAAGCCTTCGGTTCAGCAGGGGCCGGAACCAGCGGCTCCATACGCTGATTCCGGCCTTGCCCTCTGGTTTATTTTAAATTGTTATACCACTCGGTGATTTCGGCTTCCCATTCCAAACCATGGGCTTCGGTTTCCCAACGGTTTATGTATTCATCATAGATGCCCTGCAGCTCATCGTCACTGCCAGCCTGCAGAAGCGCGACGTACATCTCGTTGATAATTTGATCCATGTCGGTGCCGTAGTCGGCACGGGTCTTGAGATTATCATAGCAGTAGACCACACCTTCGGTCATCATGCTGTCCCATGCCAGCTCGACGCCTTCCCGCGTCTGGCTGTTTAAAATTTGAAATTCACAGTTGATGGCTGGCCTGCACAAGTCGTGATAACAAAATCCGCCATTGGCCCGTTGGACTGCAGAATCGGAATATTCACCCAGCAATTCGTACTTGCCGTTTTCTTTATCCGTCCACTTAAACATAACATCCTCTATTCCTAAATAGAGCAACGTATTTCCCTCATCTGTGCAGCAGTAATCTGCCACGCGTAAAACCGCATCAATATTTTCGGTTCGAGACGCTACTGCATAACCGCTGTTCAGGCTGGGGAAGGTGGGTTTTACGCTTTTATTGCCGTAGGGGCCTTCAATGACGGCAAATCCAAAGGTCGGAGGGGTCTCTTCTGTGTAACGGGAGGGATACCAGTTATTCGTCGGGCCTACACACTCCCATACCATGGCGCCCGCCACGCCATTCCATAATTTTCCGAACATATCCATCTGCGGAATGGTCAACCAGTCAGGCTCAACAAAGCCTGCGTTGATGAGACTGCGGATATACGTGATCGCTTCCAGAAAACGCGGGTGCTTCACCCAACTGGAAACAGTCCCGTTCTCCAGAACGATGTCTGAGTCATATGCAATCCCATAAGCGCCGAAAACCATACTGAACGGCCGGCGGGAAGAGTTGGCGCACAGTGCAAAAGTATCATCCTGTCCATTACCGTCAGGATCGCCATTCGTGAAAGCTTCGAACACTTTATAAAGTTCGTCCAGATTGGTGGGCATCTCCATCCCCAGATTTTCCAGCCAGTCGGTGCGGATATTCAGATTGTCCGCCCACCCCTGCGCACCGGTAGGAATAACGTAGAGGCCCTCCTTGTTCAAGGGCATCTGAGGAATCAGATCAGCAGCGTTATCGAACCAATTTGGGGCCTTACTCTCCAAACCCGTCAAGTCGTAAAGGAGTCCGGCGTCAATATATTCCTGGGCTTCGGTTCCGCTGACGGAAAATAGGTCCGGCAAGGTATCAGAAGCCGCCATGGTGCTGCGTTTAGTCGCAATGTCTGCACTTGGAACATAGGTCATCTCAATAATCGTGTTCGTTTTTTCACCCAGTGTGTCCAGAACAATGTTACTCGCATTGGGGGTATTGTCCCCACTCAACAAAATGCTGACCGGCACTGGTTCATCATTCTCCGAAGAAGAGGGAACACCGCTTTCCGTGCTTCCGCTGTTTTCTCCGCTCGACGGACCGGATTTTGCCGGTTCCTCCCCACAGGCAGCCATCGAGGCGGCCAGCGCCAGAACCAGGAACACGCTCAAGTACTTTTTTCCGTTTTTCATAAGAATCCTCCTTTTCAGTTAACCCTTAACCGATCCTACCATAACACCTTTTGTATAGTATTTTTGCAGGAACGGATAAACGATGAGAACCGGGATGACGGAAACCGTGATCACAGTCATCTTGACCGTTTCTTCCGTCAGGCGTGATGCCGCGCCGATGTTTGACATTTCGCTCATGGTTCCGCTCTTGGCTCCAGCGGCGGCAATCAACTGCCGGAGATAGTTTTGAAGCAGCTGCATTTCCTGATTATTTACGTAAAGCACGTTGTCCATGTAGCCGTTCCAAAGACCTACAC
>CAKXAF010000230.1 GCA_934869045.1 uncultured Nitrososphaerota archaeon
ATGCCAGCTTTTGTAGAAACGCCGCTTTCTTCCAACACGTTACGAGAGCAAAGGGGATGTTTATGAACCAACTGATCAGCCGGCTGAAGAAAAGCCGCTTTTTCCAATCAAAAACTACTGCCATATGGCTGACTGTGCTTTATCCAATCGCGTTGTACTGTTTTGCCGAGTTAGGCCAAATGCAGAGCCTTTCTGAAGTTCTTGCCTTTACCTGGAGCCGTTTCCGCGTTGCTGTTTTCGGTTGCCTGCTGGTGGCGGCTGTCTTCTGGACGCTGAACTTTCTTTTTCGCCGGGTGTGGATCGGCGCGTCTGTGACCGGCGCCCTGTTTATGATCATCTCCACGGTGGAATACCATAAATACTACGTAAGCGGCTGCCATCTGCTGTTCAGCGACTTGGCTTTTGTCAAAGGGATTGCCGACGTATCGAAATTTGCTCGGCTCCGGTTTAACCCGCTGCTCTTTCTTCTGTTCATACTGACGGCCCTTTACATTATCTGCATCTGGATGACCGGTATGCGGCTGAAAGGCTCTCTGCCCAAGCGCGCTTCCCTTGCGGCAGTCGTAGGCGGTGTTACGGCTATGGCTATCGTGGTTCCCGCCTTTTTCGCCCCGGTCTGCACTGTCTTTGGTATTGACAACACGCTGACTTACAACACGTATGACGATGATGAACGATTTGCCAATAATAATCTCATCACGAATTTTACCGTTTCCATTAATCAGACCCTGACCAGCACCGTCCAACAGCCGGAAGAGTATTCCCAGGAAGCCATCGATGAGCTCCTGGTAGCGGTAGACGGCGAATCCGTTTCGGTCAAGCCCAATGTCATTTACATTATGTCCGAATCCTACGGGGATTTCCGCCGCCTCGGAAAAGTGAAGAACGGCGACCAGATCTACGCCGCCTTGGACGAAGTTCTGGCGGAAAGCGCCTACGGTACCAGCGTAGTCCCCACTTACGGGAACGGCACCGTCCGCACGGAGTTTGAGCTGATGTTCGGTCTGCCGGTGAAATCTTTGAACAATGCCGGCATTCCCCATCAACTGCTCAAATCCGGGGTGGAACAGGATACCTTTGCCAACATGTACAAGTCTCAAGGCTATAATACCACCTATATTCACCCTTACCGTTCCAATTTTTACGACCGGGAAGAGGTTTACAGCGAATATGGCTTCGACCAGATGCTGTTTATGGATGATCTTACCGTAGAAGTAAACAACTACCGCGATTTCATCGACGATGACACAGCTTTCCGCCAGGCAGAGGCTGTGCTGAAATCCACCGATGGCCCTGATTACATCCACATCACCACCATGCAGAACCATCAGCCTTACTTAGATGACCAGGGCAGAGAGATCGAAAATTATTTCGACGGGATCCAGACCTCCAATGAAGCGCTGCGGGAATTCACCAACTTCCTGAAGACCTTTGACGAACCAAAAATTCTTGTCTTTACCGGCGACCACTTTCCTTTCTTCACGCCTGAGTGCAATTATTACCGGGATTTGGGTATCACCGTTGACAACTGCGAAAAGCTCTATGAAAAGACTTGGCTCGTGTGGAACAACTACGATTTGGATACTTCCTCGCTCCCGAAGGCAACCTTTTCAACCTTCTACCTTCCCCACCTGGTTTATCAGCTGGCCGGCTTTGAGAGTCCCTTTGTTGACACCATTCTGAAGGAAATGGCAACGCGCCCCATCTATTCGATAGCAGTGAACCCCTCCACCAATTCCGAATTGCTGGATCTTCTGACCTATGATCGAACCATGGGCAACAGCTACTCCGAACCGGAGCATGCCAGCATGAACATCGATGACTGAAAAACCCCCGGATTCCGCTTGGGATCCGGGGGTTTCCGTTTACAGCAATTCCTTCAGGGCGTGGACCGCCGCGTCAAAGGCGTCCCGCTGAGTCGGATACGCAAACTCGCCCACCTTGGTCTTCTCACCGTTTTCCAGCGCTTCCAGTCCTTTAAAAACGCTTAGATGCGGCTCCAAAGTCAGCACCTCGCCGCCGATCTTTTCATAACGGCGGAGCAATTCGGGAATCTGACCGTTTCCTTTCCCCGCTGGAACCACTGTGCCGTCATCCCGGACATCCTTGATGTGCATATAACAGAGATACGGCGCCAACAGTTCCCAAGCACGGAGGGTATCCTCACCGCACTGGAGGAAGTTGGCCGGGTCATATACCGCCTTGATGGACGGAAAATTCCGAAGAATATCCAGACAGCGATCTGCGGTGTCGCCATAAATGCCTTTTTCGTTTTCATGGCAGAGAAGCACGCCGCTTCCCTGGGCTGCGGCGCAGAATTGATGCAGCCGCTCAAACACGATATCCCGGCAGTACTGCGCCTCCTCCTTGGGGCAGAAAAAACTAAACATCCGGATATTTCCGGCACCCAGAATATGAGCCAGCTCCAATGTGTGCTTAAAAACCTCCAGGTGCGGCGCAAACTCATCCCCTATACTGATCTTCCCCAAAGGCGAACCGATGCTCCATACGGAGATACCCGCATCATCCAGCTGCCTTTTCAGTTCCTTAGCCTCGTCCACACTCAGAGCAGTGATGTTTTTCTCTCCGACGCCGCGGAGCTCAATGCCGGGAATCCCATTTTCATGAAGGGCGTCAATCTGGGTACTGACTTCCGCGCCCGCCTCATCGGCGAAAGCCGCTAGTGTAAATCGTTTCATTCTGTCCGCTCCTTACGCCAGATAGCCTTTCAAATTTCCATAAAACACGCCGGAAACCAAGGCCAGGGCATTCTCATCGTCTGCAAACTCGCCGTCTTCGATCCATCCGCCTACCACCGAACAGAAGATCCGCCGGAAATAGTCGTGCCGCGCATAGGAGAGGAAGCTCCTGGAATCGGTGAGCATCCCCAGAAAGGCGCTCAGATCCCCGACCTGAGCGATGGTCTCGATCTGGTCGATAATCCCCTGCTTGTGGTCACAGAACCACCAGGCCGCGCCGCAGATGACTCCCCGGAAGCTCCCGGCAACGGTGGCCAGCGCAGGGCACGCGCCTCCGTTCAACGAATAGAGGATCGTCCTGGGCAGCGCGTCCGCCTGATCACAGCGGTCCAAGATGGTGCAGAGGGAGTCTACAGGCACGCTGTCGCCGATGCTGTCCACGCCGCAATCCGGCCCCAGAGCCCGGAAAAGGCGGGTGTTGGCGTTCCGTTTAGAGGCGATGTGCCACTGCATGACCAAACCGCGTTTTTTATACTCTCCAGCCAGCCAGACATAGCAATACCCCAGGAAACGGTCATAGGCCCCGGCGCACACGTTCCCGCCCTGCATCGCTGCGGCAAAGGTTTCTGCCGCTTCCTCCTCGGTTCCCACCGTGCTGGGGAACGCCTCGATGCCCACATCGGTAAACTGGCAGCCCATGGAGCAGAAGAAGTCAAGCCGCTGCTCCACTGCCTTTTTCAGATCCGCAAAGGTCGCAATCGTCATGCCGGCAGCTTTTCCCAGCTTTTCGATATAGGCCGGATACCCCTCTTTCCGCAGGTTCAGCAGCGCGTCAGGCCGGAAAGCGGGCGTCACAGTGGTGCGGAAATCCGGGTCTGCCGCAATGAGCTTATGATACTCCAGGGAATCCGCCGGATCGTCCGTTGTGGAAAGATACTCTACGTTGGAATTGGTAATCAGCTTCCGCGGGGAGAGGTGTTTTTCCCGGATCACGGCGTTGGCGCGTTTCCGGATGGAGGCGGCTGTTTTTCCATTTAACACGGTGTCGATGCCGAAGAACAGCCGCAGCTCCATATGTGTCCAGTGATAAAGGGGGTTTCCAGCGGCAGTGGCCAGGGCCTCCGCATATTTCTGGAATTTTTCGCCCCAGGAAGCATCCCCGGTAATGTACTTTTCATCGATGCCATGGCAGCGCATCAGCCGCCATTTGTAATGATCCCCGCCCAGGAAAATTTCACCGACATCGGAAAATTCCCGGTCCTCGTAAATCTCCTTTGGGGAAAGGTGGCAGTGATAGTCGATAATCGGAAGGTCCTTGCACGCCTGATAAAGCCGTACCGCCGTATCGTTGGCCAGCAGATAACGCGCACCCATGAATTCACTCATCAAATCGCTCCGTTCTTTTGGAAAATTCCGTTTTTCCACGGTTATTTTTATTATACAGCACTTCTTTTTACAATCCAATTGCAGAAATCGGCAAAGTAGATTGCAAAACAAGGCATTTTCAGAAACAGCGGGTACGAAATGCACCTGCACCCCGTACCCGCGTCTTGATCTTCTAGTGATATTCGCCCTGAAAGCTTTCCAGCCGGACGAACTCCTCAATATGATCCGGATCTTGCAGCACTGTTTGAAGGACC
>CAKXAF010000231.1 GCA_934869045.1 uncultured Nitrososphaerota archaeon
ATTGAGGATCACTTCAGCGATAATCCGCTTATGCCGGAGACTCCCGCCCCGAACCTCCTGCTGAATGATCCAGGCCATCATTTCTGCATCTTCCTCCGTATACCAAGTCTCCTCCCGTGTCTCCTTCTCACAGACGGGAACCTCATAAACGGCTGCCTGGATACTTCCGACCGGGATTTTGACCATGCATTTTCCTGCAGCGGCTCCCAGTTTGGTTCCTGGAATCCCCGCCCCTGTCAGCAGGACGCTTATCATCAAAAAAACTGCTGTTCTGGCAATCCATTTCAAATTCATCTTTCCTCCTGCATCAAAAATCATACAGAAAGGATGGACCGCTGTGGAAAAATTATGCATCCGGACAGAAAAACAGAGGAGACGGATTGCTCCGTCCCCTCTGCAAAAGCCGTATTCGGGTGGTTTTATTTGCCGAAGTACCGCTCCAGCAGGCCCTCAAAGCCGCAGCCGTGACGGGCCTCGTCTTTCGCCATCTCGTGGACCGTATCGTGGATCGCATCCAGATTCAGGGCCTTCGCTTTCTTGGCCAGATCCAGCTTGCCCGCAGTTGCGCCGTTCTCCGCCGCCACTCGGAGCTCTAGGTTCTTCTTGGTAGAGGTGGTCACGACCTCGCCCAGCAGCTCCGCAAATTTCGCGGCATGCTCGGCTTCCTCAAAAGCAGCCTGCTGGTAGAACGCGCCGATCTCCGGATAGCCTTCGCGGATTGCCTGACGGGACATAGCCAAATACATGCCCACTTCGGTGCACTCGCCGGTGAAATTCATCCGAAGTCCCTCGATGATTTCGGGATCAACACCCTGGGCGACACCAATACGATGCTCATCCGCCCAGACCATTTTGCCGGTTTCCTGGACTTCAAATTTCGCGCCGGGGCAGCCGCACTGAGGGCATTTTTCCGGGGCGGAATCGCCTTCATGAACATAACCGCAGATAGGACATACAAATTTTTTCATAGTAAAATTCCTCCTAAATTTAAATCATACTGAAATATCGCTGCTGTGTTTCAACAGCGCCGGGGTCTTTTTCCTTTTATCCTTGACCGTGATTTTATTATACTCAATTCCTCCAGGTTTGTCAAGTATTTTTTAGAAAAATTCTAAAATATATTTTGTATTTTTTGGCAGAGATTTTTGAATGCATCTGCGCAAAATTGCGAAGGCCATCCCATGCAGTCCACCTGGACATATCCGAATAAAAGGCCGCCCGCAGGCTGTCAGGCCACCGGAAATATACGCTTTTTTGGAAAATAAAATTGGCTGATGTACGGCGGGGCTTTTTCTTTCCGATTGTTTCGCAGGATACAGTACTGAGCAGTTGCGGACCGCCGGATTTCGTGGTACAATAAAAAAGAATATCGGGTAGGAGGAAGCATGGAATGAAGATTCTGCTGGCGGGTATCAGCGCAAAATTTATCCATCAGAATTTAGCGGTGGACGCCCTCCGCCTCTATGCGGAGGAACAGTACGGTATCCGGTGCTGCATCGCGGAATTCACCATCAACCAGCCCTTTGACATGATCCTTGCGGAACTGTACCGCCAAAAACCGGATCTTCTGGGTTTTTCCTGCTACATTTGGAACTGGGAACTGATCCGGCGGCTGGTGCGGGCTATCCGAAAGATCCTGCCGGATACCCGGCTGCTGCTGGGCGGGCCGGAGGTCACCTATAACGCCGCGGAAACCCTGATAGATCCCGGTGCGGATTTCGTCCTTTCCGGTGAAGGAGAGGAGTCCTTTTCCCGGCTCTGCCTGGCCCTGCGGGACGGCCTTCCGTTGGACGATGTTCCCTCCCTGGCCTGGAAACGGAACGGGATACCGGTACAAAATCCCATGGCGTCCCCTCTCGATCTCTCCCGCCTCCCCTTTCCGGTCCGGGACTTTTCCCAGTACGAAAACCGGATCCTATATTATGAAGCCCAGCGGGGCTGCCCCTTTCATTGTCAGTACTGCCTTTCTTCCACGGACAAGGGCGTTCGATTCCAGCCGCTGCCCAAGGTTTTTTCTGAACTCCAGAGATATCTGGACGCCGGTGTGCGCCAAGTCAAATTCGTAGACCGCACCTTCAATGTCAACACGGAATTTGCCATGGCCATCTGGCGGTATCTGGCAGAGCACGACAACGGCGTCACCAACTTCCACTTTGAAATGGAGGGCGGGCTGATTACCGAAGAACAGATTCAATTTCTTGCCGGGGTCCGGCCCGGTCTTTTCCAATTTGAAATCGGCGTTCAGTCCACCAATCCGGCTACTTTGGCCGCGGTGGACCGCCAGGACGATTTTGTTCAGGTCGCGGAGGCTGTGCGGGCCATTCGTGCCGCCCGCAATATCCACATCCACCTGGATCTTATTGCCGGACTGCCCTGGGAAGACCTGGAGCGGTTCGGAGAATCCTTCAATGCAGTCTACGGCCTGGAGCCGGAACAGCTCCAGCTCGGTTTTTTGAAGCTGCTGAAAGGCTCCGGTCTGCGGCGGGATGCCGGAAAGTATGGCATCCTCTGGCAGGACGAGGCTCCCTATGAAGTGCTGGAGACCGCTGTCCTCCCATACCTGGGCCTCCTGGAACTGAAAGAAACGGAAGAACTTGTGGACCGCTACTATAACTCCGGCCGGTTCCGCGCCGGGCTGCGGGAGCTGGTCCGGCTGGCGCCGTCCCCTTTTGCCTTTTACCGGGGCTTTGCGGCCTTTTACCGGGAAAAAGGCTACCATCTCCGGCCCCACACTCTGATTGGACAGTACAGCATCCTGTGGGAATACGGCCAAACCCTTCCAGGCTGTTGTCCAGAGCGTCTGGGCTGGCTTTTGGAGTACGACCTTTGTTCCCACGAAAAAATACGCAAACGGCCCGCCTGGGCGCCGGTATCCGACCCTCCGGAGCGTCGGGAATGGGCCTGCGCTTTTCTGCAGGATCCAGTAAACCGAAAGACCTATCTTCCCCGATACATGGGGATGGACGCCAGACAGGTCTCCCGGCTGACCCATATTGGCTTTTTCCCGCTGGATCCGGAAACGGGTGAGGAACAGGAATCTATTTTGCTTTTCGATTATCAAGAGACCGATCTTCTGGGCAACGCGCGGATTTTCCGGATCGGATAACCTGCGCGCCCAAAATTTTAAGGGGATGCAACACATCCGGGCCTTTCGGACACTGGTATTATGAAACCGCAGTCCGAACCCCGCTGCCGCGCATCCCAGATTCTGCGAGGTGAGGAAATGGCGGAACTTCACGACCTTGTTTCTGCGGCAAAAAAAGGCGACAAAAACGCCTTTTCCCAGCTGTACCAGGAAATCTACAAGGAGCTCTATAAGTTTGCCCTCTATTGCTTAAAGGACGAACAGGATGCGGAGGACGCGGTCAGCGAAGCGGTGCTGGACGCCTGGCAAGGTATGCACCGGCTGCGTCAGGACGATGCCTTCCGTCCCTGGATGTTCAAAATTCTTTCCGCAAAATGCAAGCGCAGGATGCGGGCTTACGTTCGGCGCCGTTCGGAGACAAACCTGGAGGATCTGGAGATTCCCGTCTCCGGCGGATTTGAAAGCGGGGAATCCATGGAACTGCGCAGCGCCCTGAACCAGCTGAGCGACGAAGAACGGCTGATTCTGTCGCTGGTCATCACCGGTGGATATGACAGCGGCGAGGTTGCCTCCATGCTGCGAATGAACCGTAATACCGTGCGCTCCAAACAGAGCCGTGCGCTGGCCAAGCTGAAAACCATGCTGTCCAGCGGCTGAACGGCAGAAATTTATAGAAAGGACTGACGGCCATGCTGCATTTTCCAGCTCCGGAGGAAGAAAACGACGTCTTCCTGAACGAGCTCCGGACCATGGCGGATTCCATTGAACCGCCTCCTTCCCTGGCCCCTGAACAAATCCGGGACCGGCTTCCGGACCGGCTCCCCCTGACCCGGCGGATCGCCCCCTACGCGGCCATGGCCGCCTGTCTGGCGGTGGTGTTGGCCGGAACCCGCATATTCCAGCGCAATCAATCCACCGAACTCCGCTCCGGAAACGTCTCCTCCGCCCCTTCCTCCTCCCAGGCCGCCGCTCAGGCTAACGACGCCTTGGGCGGGACTCCGGAGGCTTATAACGAGAGCACAGAGGAGGCCGGCCAGCAGGAATGTGTCCCGAAGGCCGCTCCATCAGACGCCATGTATGCCGCACTCTCTGCTCCGGACTACACAGCGGTGTACGAAGCCGTCCGGGACAGTGCCGCAGCCGGAAACTTTGATGGCGCTGCCAATGAGCAGGACAAAGCTTCCCTGGCCCATAAAGAAGCCATCCGCTTTCAGTCCGTGGAGTATTCTTTGACGGAAGACGGCGA
>CAKXAF010000232.1 GCA_934869045.1 uncultured Nitrososphaerota archaeon
GACCAGCATCACTGGGACCATTGTTACAAAGATGGTCGCATTCTTGACGGCAGCCGGCGTTAGGGCGGCGCTTTCCACCAGGCCGGAGACCATGGTGGAGTCCGAGATCAGCATATCCTTCAGCACCAGCTGCAGCGGGAATTTTTCGCCGGAGCTGAGATAAATCAGCGGCAGGAAGTAGCTGTTCCAGTGGCCCATAAAGTAGAACAGCGCGATGGAGGCCAGCGACGCTTTGGACAGCGGCAGCACGATCCGCAGAAGGATGGTCAGCTCGGACGCGCCATCCAGCTTGGCGGATTCAAAGAGGCTTGCCGGCAGGGAGCGGTAAAAGCTCACCTGGATGAACAGCTCCATCGTCCAGATGGCGTTGGGGAGAACCAGAGACCACATGGAGTCAATCAGTCCCAGGGACTGCACCACCAAATACGTGGGAATAGTGCCGCCGTTAAAAAGCAGAGTGAAAACGATCAGCTTCATGAACACGCCGCGCCCAACCAGGTTGGGCTTGGACAACGGATAGGCCATGAGCGCCGTCATGGCAAGGTTAATGGTTGTGCCGACTACTGTGTACAGCACACTGTTCATAAAGGCGCGTGGCACCTTCATCGTCTCCAGAATTTTAGCGTAGGCATCCAAGGAAAAGCCCTTGGGGATGATTCCGACCTTGTTCTGCAGAATCGCCGAGGATTCGCTGAAGGAAACCGCGATGACGTGAAGCAGGGGGTACAGGGTCACCACCAGGACAAACGCCATGATGAGGTAGATGAGCGCGTCAAACAGGGTGAATTTTTCTTTCATATCTGGACCTCCCTTACCACAGGCTCTCGCCGGTAGCCTTTTCGCTGACCTTGTTGGTCACGAAAAGGACCAGGCAGCAGACCACGGATTCAAACATCCCCACCGCAGCCGAGAAGCTCAGGTTGTTTTCCACAAACGCCTTCCGGTAAACAAAGGTGGAGAAGACGTCCGCGACCTCATAGGTCATGGGGTTATATAGCAGCAGGATCTTGTCCTGGCCGACACGGAAAACGTTGGCAGAGTTGAGAATGAGCATGGTGATGATGGTGGGCATAATGGAAGGAATGGTGATGCTCCACATCATCCGGATTCGGCCGCAGCCATCGATCCGCGCCGCTTCGTAAAGAGATTGGTCTGTGCCGGACAGAGCAGCCAGATAGATGATCGCACCAGATCCAAGTCCCGACCAGAGGCCGGAAATTACATAGATCGCCCGGAAATACTTGGGATCTGTCATAAAATAAATGGGATCCTGTCCCAGAAGTTTCAAAATTTGGTTGATGATACCGCTATTTGGGGAGAGAATGTCAATGGTCATGCTGCAGACGATGACGACGGAAAGAAAGGTAGGCAGGTAGCTCACCGTCTGAACCAGCTTTTTGTAGAATTTGTGCCGCACTTCGTTCAAAAGCAGGGCGAAGAGGATGGTTGCCGGGAAGGTAACAGCCAAGGACAGAACGCCGATGGTCAGGGTATTCCGGAACAGAAGCCAGAAATCATTGGTGGAAAAGAATTTTGTAAAGTTTTCCAGCCCCACCCACGGGCTTTTGGCAACCCCGAGAAAAGGGCTGTATTTCTTAAAGGCAATCACAAGGCCGAACATCGGCCCGTATCGGAAAATCGCGTAAAACAGCAGGCCGGGCAGCAAAAGAAGAAGAAGCTGCCGGTCGCGCTTGATGCGGAACCACAGTCCCTCTTTTTGGGCCTTGGCCTTCCCCCCCGATCCGGCTGCGCGGGATACCGCTTTGGTCTGATTCATTCCATTCATCCTTTCACAAAACCCCGGCGGCCCGGGTCATTTCCGCTGAGCGGGAGGCCGGAGCCTCCCGCTTACACGGATGGAGAAGAGACCGTTATTTCTTCTCTGCGTCGTAACGTGCCTGGGCGTCGTTGAGAGCTTTCAGAGCGTCCGCCTCGCCGAGGCCGGCGACTTTGGTCTTCCACTCTTCCCACTGAGCGTCGCCGTAGGAAGGGTCGGTAACGTATTTTGCGGAGAATTCCTTCAAAGCGGTGTCAACGGACAGATAGAAGTTGTTATAGATTTCCGTTTCCGCGTCGGTGAGCTTCAGCATGGGGTCCAGGGGATTATAGCCGGTAATGTTGTTGCAGATATCCTGGGCTTCCTGCTCCCGCTCAGTGAAGTTATAATAGACGCTGCGATGGTCGGGACGAAGGTACATGGGTTCCGCCCACATGCCGTATTTGGTCTCCAGCAGCTTGATGTCGATGAGTTCTTCGTCCGCCAACTCCGGATAAACGGGCTTGCCGTTTTCATCCCATTCAAAGTTGACGCCTTCGATACCGATGGTGAACAGCTCGCTGCCGGAGGGGCTGCAGAGGTAATCCAGCAGCTGGAGAGCCGGGATTACGTTCTTGCTGGCAGCAGAAACACATACGCCGTAGCCGGAGATCTTATCCAGCGAAAACTGCTTGCCGGTGGAACCGATGGGATAGCCGTAGCGGAGGTCGTAATCCGGGTTGGCATCCTTCATCTGGTTGGTAAAGAGATCCAGTCGACCGATCCAGTCATAGGTGACAAAAGCTTTGTCCGTGGTCATCTTGGCGGACCAGGAGTCCTGCGTATCTGTCAGGAATTCGGGATCCAGCAGCCCCTCGTTGTAGCACTTCTTGAGGAAGTCCAGCATCTCCTTGTAGCCGTCGCTGGTGGCGCCGTATTTCCAGGTTCCGTCCGCTTCGTCATAGTAGCGGTCGCCGCTGACGCCCCAGTATTTTGCAATGGCGTTAAACCAGCCGGCCTGGTTTTTGGAAGCCAGCGGGTAGGAATCGGGATAAGCCTCTTTCAGCTTCTTGAGGGCCTGGTAAAAGCTTTCGGTATCCGTCCAGGGCTCGATTCCGTTCTTTTCAAAGATGTCGGCGCGGTAAAGCCAGCCGTGGTTGACATCGCGGTTCAGACCATAAACCGGCCAGAGAAACACGTCGCCGTTATCGTTTGAGTAGGAATACAGATACCAGTTGTTTTCTTCGTCGTCCACATAAATGGATTTAAAGTTCGGGAGGTAATCCAGATACTGGTTAATGGGCGCAAAAGCACCCTGGCCACCGTAGACGTTGATTTCCGACATGGAGCCGGGGCTGGAAACGATGTCGGGAAGGTTTCCGCTGCCCATGATGACCTTCACTTTTTCTCCATAGCTTCCGTAAGGATACGCCTGGATCTCCAGATCAATACCGGTCCGTTTGCAGATTTCCTTAGGGATCAGGAGATCGTTGATGTTGTCGGCAACCGTTCCCAGGGACCAGGTCAGCTTGACCTCCTTATCGACCAGGGGAAGTGTCAGTCCGCCAGTGTCGCCGTATTCGGAAACCACGTCATCCGGGGTCGAGCTTTCCGCAGCGGAATTGTCAGCAGGAGTGCTGCTGGCAGGGGTGCTTTCCCCTGTGGAAGAGCCTCCGGACTGTCCGCAGGCAGAGAGCAGCAGGACCGCCGCCAGGATACCGGCGGAAATCTTCCATTTTCCATTTGCTTTCATGTGATACGCCTCCATATTTCGATTGTCCAATCCTCCGGCAGAGAAGAAACTCCCCGGCCGTTTGGCATATTGGGGACCGGCGTCCCCTGTGATGACCTTATTATATGCCCGGCAGCGCCATTCTTCAAGACCGGAAACTTCGGAAAAAGAAACGGTTTTTTCACAATACCGGAACAGATCCTTCACAAAGGATTCCCTGTTTTTCAGAATCCTTTCCCTTTTTTCAGATTCAGCGGATCAGCCGGGAAAGCGTCGTGAATTCTCTCCGCCGTTTTCTTTTTGCCTGCAGCAAAACACCCCGCCGGAAATCCTGACGGGGTGTTCTCTACTCAAAGACATTTTAGGAAAGCCGCCCTTTGAAATCCTCGTAGGAAAACTCCCGAACCGTTCGGATGTTCCCCATCCCGTCCCGCAGACAGATGGCCGGAAGAGGCATTCCATTAAAGGTGTTGGTTTTCACCATGGTATAAAGAGCCATATCCTCAAAAACGACCAGATCCCCCGCCTGAAGAGGCCGGTCAAAGGAGTAATCTCCGATGATATCCCCGGCCAGACAGGTGGGTCCCGCCAATCGAAAGGCGTATGCCCGCTCCCCCGGCTTCCCGGCGCCGGCAATCGGGGGTCGGTAGGGCATTTCCAGGACGTCCGGCATATGGCAGGCTGCGGACGCATCCAGAATGGCGATATCCAGCCCGTTTTTTACCACATCCAGCACCCGGGACACCAGAAAACCGGCATTCAGCACCACAGCCTCCCCTGGCTCCAGATAAATCTCACTGCCCAGCCGCTCCCGCAGTTCCCGAAC
>CAKXAF010000233.1 GCA_934869045.1 uncultured Nitrososphaerota archaeon
GTCCCACAGTCGGATGGCCGTCACAGGTTACTTCGGCAATGACCCGATTGACGGATTCCACCTGCTCGCCGGCTGTAATCACCGCCGTCCACACCGCTTCGTTGTCCAGATAGGCGTCCGTAGGGGTCCAGCTGGCCAGGTTGGTATAACCCTCCGGCAGCTCGTGGTTGCGGGTAAAGGCAGAACGGTCCGCCTGATGGGTCAGGTAGACGTCCTTGCGGCCGGAAGCCGTAAATCCCTCGGGAAGGTGCAGTTTGATGTGAAGGTGTTTAACCTCATGCATCCGGTTACGGAAGACGATCCGCACCGGCAGGCTTTCGCCGGGGGCCAAAACCGGATTTCCGTCGAACTCCACCCGGGCGGAGGCATGGATGAAATCCACGGTATAGGAATAGCCGGAACGATCCCAGAGCTTCTTCGCGGCGGAGCTGTCCCGGAAAGCGGCCAGATCCGCCGGATCGGCGGCGTCCGGGCCGTCAGTCAGCTCGACCCTGGCACGGTTTGCCTTGAGAACCACAGGCGCCATGGAGAAAACGTGATCCGTCAGTTCCGTACAGTTTTTCACGAAATTCCGATCGGCGTTGTTCAGGGAGATGGTGACGATCTCGTCGCCGATGTGGGCGCGCCAGTCCTCGGGTATCCCGGCGGTTCCGTTGAGGATACCGAACAGGGAGCCCAGAGTGGCACCGGTGCAATCGGTGTCGTCGCCGCAGTTGATGGCCAGAATCATGGACTTTTTGAAGTCCCCTTCACCGTAGAGCATTCCGAGGATGACGTAGGCCAGGTTGGCCGGAGCCTCGAACCAACCCAGATCCGCGGTGTCCTCCATCAGAAGCTGGCGGGTCTTCCTCCAGTCCACGCCCTTGTCGTAGCATTCCACCGCCAGGCGGATGCTGCGGGCCACCCGGCAGTCCGGCGGAATCTTGGAAAGCCCGATCTCAATGAGTTCCCGCAGATCCTGCACCACAAAGGCGGCGCTTTCCACAGCCGCTGTGAAAAATTCAGCATAGGTACCCTCCCCCATGCCGTGATCCACACAGGCATCCTCCAGAGCATAGCGGATGGCGGCATCCGGACAGCCCGGCGCCATGCAGGCCCAAACCTCCGAACGGATCCAGGCGCCGTTGGAATCCCGCCAGATATTCCGGTACTGGCCGGACAGGGGCGGAAGCAGCCCGACTTTCATGTTGCCCTTGCCGATGCCGTATTCGTTCCAATGAGGAACAACGTAGGCCAGCCAGTATTCCCCCAAGATCTGGGCGTTGAGCTGATACGGGCCGTGTTCCTCCATGGCCAGCAGCCAGGCCAGCTGAAGATCCAGATCGTCATTGGGCAGGACCACACCGCTGGGGGTTGCAAATCCCTGGATGTCCAAAAGCTCCCGGGTACCCTCGTAGGGGGTCCCCATGGTGCCGCCAATGTTTTTGCCGATCCAGCAGGCATAGATTTTGTCCCGAAGGGTTTCTTTATTCAGTCGAATCATGCTGTCTTCCTCCTTATCCCGGCTTTGCCGGGGAATGTGCTTCCATTATACCCCGGGAAAGAAGGTTTTTCAGTGGGAGATTTTTACTTGGGGGTGGGGGATTTTTGGGTTTTCGGGACTGCCGCTACAAATACTCCTGATAGCGCCGGGCGTCGTAGCGCAGCGTCTGAGCCAGCATGGCGGAGAGGGTCTCCCCTTTCTCCCGAAGCTCTTCCAGGAGGAAATCCCCTTCGATCCGCCCGAACCGCAGCACCAACGCCCGATCCAGGAAATTTTCGATCTCCTCCACCTCATGGGTGGAGATGAGGATGGTCTCCTCGGTTTTGAGTCCTGCCGCCAGCAGCTTCAAAAAGTCCTTCCGGGTGAAAAGGTCCTTCCCGGCAAAGGGCTCATCCATGAGGATATACCGCGCACCCTTGGAAAATCCGGCGGCCAGCTCCAGCTTGGAGCGCTGCCCCCGGGAAAAGCTCCCGGCGCGCTTTCCCTTTTCCAGTTCAAAAAAATCCAGCAGGCGGCGGTAGCGCGGCCAGTCGAAGCGAGGAAAAAACTCCGCCAGGAATTCCCCATATTCCAGGGGGGTCATTTCCGGGAAAAAGCTCCCCCGTTCGGTGAGATAGGCGATCTCCTGATAGCATTTCTCCGGCGGAAGCCCGTCGTAGCGTACGTTTCCTTCCCCTCGGAGCACTCCGGCCAACAGACGGAGCAAGGTGGTTTTTCCAGCGCCGTTTTTCCCCAGGATCCCCACAAACTGGCCGTCTGGGATGGTGAAGCTTACATCTCGCAGGGCCGCACCGTAAAACGGATAGATTTTGGTCAGGCCGGTCGCTTCGATCATGACTGCTCCCTCTCCTCGATTTTCACACCGCTGATCCCCCGTACCGGAACGGACATCCCCTGCTCCTGCGCATACCGGTCCTGAAGAACCGGCGCGGCAATCCGGTAAACCGCATCCGTACCGGGACCGTAAATCCACAGGTCACAGCTCATCTGCTGATCCCAGGGAATCTCTTCCTCTTCAAGATCCGACCAATCCCTCTCCAGCAGCAGGACAAGATTTCCATTCACAGGCGCCGCGGCAACTACCCGGTCCGGTTCGACGGCCAGGCTTACGTTCAGGGGAAGCGTTGCGGAAATCTGCCAGTTCTGGGCGATAAAGCCGACACCCCACATCCGACCCTGCTCTTCCTCCATGCCGGAAAAGACCAACGCCGCGCCGTCCCGCTGAATGTAACTGGTCAGTTTCAGGGAATCAAAATTGACGCCCTGTCCCGTAAAATCCCGCCGGTCCAATTCCTCGCCCGTGGCGGCGGAGAAAAGCCGGATGCGCAGCCCCTCCGCCCTGGTCTGCACCAGAGCCAGCTGGCCGTCTTCCAGAGCGTAAAGCGCCCGGATTTTCCAGCCCTCCTCCAGCTGGAAGGAAACCGCTTTCTCCACACTGCCACATTCCGGGGTCCCCTGTTCCGAAAAAGCGGTCGTAAACCAATCGTCGTAGCCGGTCACCCGGTAGATTGCAGCCTTCCCGCTCCAGAGACTGCCCAGATCCGGAACAAAATAGGCCTGACCGTCCAGCACCGCCGCGCTCATTTCTCCGCTGGACGCAGGAAAATCCACTGCGCAGTCATTCTCCAGGTCCCACAGCTGATAGGGCTGCTGCGAAAAATCCTCATTGGAAAATGAGGGCTTGCCGTAGCTTCCGTCCTCGTTCACCTCCACGCCGTAGACGACGCCGTCCTGCACCAGAGCCAGCTTTTTCCCCAGGCGGGCGGAAAGTTCCGCCACATCCAGAACAATATCCGTCCGAGTCATCGCCTTCAGGTGGTAATCCTCCGGAATACGTCCTGATATCAACATCCGGCTGCGGATCACTCCGGCCCAGATCCGCACGCTTTCGCAGTCGGTAATCCGCCGGACGTAACACCAGGCGGATCCGTCCTCTGAAGTTTCCAGCCTTTCCTCGTAGCGGCTCTGCACACCGCCCTCTGGGGAGAGCGCCAGCGCAGGCTGATACCAGGCATCCCCCTCCGACGGCTGATAATCGGCCATGCTGTCCATCTTCTGAATGGCCGTATCGTAGCCGATCCCCTCCGAGCGGAACCTCTGGGTCAGAACACCGTCTCGAATGGTGAATTCCGTGCGGCAGGACCCATCCCCGAACAGGCCGGTTATGACAATGGAGTCCAAAGCAGAACCCCTGTCTCTCAGCGCCTGAAGATTCAGGACCGGCTCCGCAGCCATGCCCCAAACTGCGCCGCTCATGACGGCCAGCGCCGCGACCGCCGCCAAAATGGTCAGCGGGCCGCCGTGTTTCCGAAGAAATGTCATGTGCTCCCCTCCTCTCAAAAATCCGCCCGACGGATCATCCACAGGCTGTGCAGAATCAAAAATACCAGCGCTGTCAGAAGTCCGGCGTGCCAGAGCGGTTCCGGAAGCGCCGCGCCGGTATCGCCCAGCCGCGCCCGGAACGCCTGAGTCCAGCAAAGGCCTGCGGCTGCCAGCGGCAGAAGTCCCCAAACCCGCTTTGCCTGAAGAAGATACCCTGCATAGCAGGTTCCCGCAGCCAGCACGGCCAGCAGCAGCAGATTGGAAAAAAGGCCCCAAGGCTCCAGGGGAAAAAGCAGCCGCAGGGTACTGCTCCGGCAAAGGGCCAGCAGAAGCCCATTTTCCATGGGCCAGGGAGCGGCTGCGGGAAATCTGGCTGCTTGATAGAGGTAAACGCCATAGCTTGCGAATACACCGCCCAGCAGTCCGGCAAACAGGACCAGCAGCAGCGAGCCGAATGCCGCCATCTTAGCCAGATACGCCCATTCCCGGCGATAAGGCAGAGTGAGAAG
>CAKXAF010000234.1 GCA_934869045.1 uncultured Nitrososphaerota archaeon
TCCTGGGAGGCGTCCTCTTCGGTACTGCTTTCTCCGGATTCCGCGTCAGAGGAACTGACATCGGAGTCTCCGGATGACGTCTGCGGCTGGCCTTCCTGGGAAGCTTTTATTTCGTTCATGATTTCCACCACCGGCTGGCTCAGCCATGCTTGGGTGTCCACACTGTCAGGATCCTCCACGGAGGACTTCAGCTGCTCCACCAGATCAAGCTTGCCGGGGGTAACGCCCAGATTTTTCGCTTCCTCATACCGCTCCTGGGATACGGTGACGGCTGCCACCTCGACTTTGGCGTTCAGGCTGCCGGTCTCTTCCTGCGCCCTTTGTTCCAGGCGCAGCGCCAGCTTTTCCGATGCCTTTTCATCCTGGCAGGATGCGGCGATCACAAGGCCGTTTGGCTTTGTTTCCTCAAAATACCCTGATGAAGCGATACGATCCAGGGTTTCCCGGACAGCGTCGTCGATGGGTTTGTTGGTCAGGCGCGCGCCTTCCAGAATCTGGTTTCCGTCTTCGTTGACCGCAGTCGCGCGAAGCACCCGGTCAAACCGGTTCAGAACATATTCAACAGAAGGGTTGACATCGAGACTGACATAGGCGTAGGGGGTGGCATAAAGATATGCGCCCCCCGAACAGACGGCGATGGCCGCAGCAGCTGCAGCCGCCCATCCGGCAGCCCTTTTGAGGGGGGATACGGCAGAAAGACTGTCCGGCTCCACCGTCTGTCCAACTGCATATCCCCGATTCCGGACCCGGGTGACACGGCCGTCCTCCGTGAGGGCGGCGGCATACCGGCCCTGCACTCCGACGATTACCGCTTTCATCCGAATCCTTCCTCCTTTACAAAGCGTAAGTATGCGGCGAGCCCCGGGAAGTTTCCCGTAAGGATTTCCGCTGCCGCTATTATATACCGCATTTTTTCCTAAAATTTTTGTTGGAAGCAGACGGGTACGACGCATCTCCGTGATCAGGAGCGGATTGACCAGCAGGTAGCGCACCGCCCTGGCGCAGGCGGCGCGGGTCTTTCCCGCTTTTGGCGAGCAGTCGGCAAGGTCCATAAAAGAAAAGCCGTATCCGATTAAAATGGCGCTGATCTCCCGGATTTCGTCGGGCAGGGGATTTTCCTCCGGCTGCTCCGCCAGACGCTCTGCCACAGCTGCGGACAGCGCGTCGGGGTCCGCGCCGGGTTCCGGCTCCGAAAAAGCGTGGGAAGCGGGGATCTCCGCCTCGAATTTTTTTTGGCTGCGGTAGTAATCGATGAGCCTTCTTCGTATGACGAGCCGGGCAAAGGCGGGAAAACCGCCCTTATCCGGCGTGTACTCGGTCACAGCTTGGGAAAAGGCGGCCAGAGCGATGGACCATTCGTCATCTTCTTCGGTCAGATAGCGGCGGCAGGCGATGCCGGCCTCCCGAAGGATAAAGGGACGGTACTGTTCGATCAGACGGGCCAGCGCGCCCGTGTCCTTTGCTGCGCGCAAAACCTGTTCCGTGTCTGTACGCATGTCCGGCCTCCTTCCAATGGGATGCATTCTCTGAAATGATGTTACCATCATAGCATAACCGAAAAAATAATTCAACCTTCCCCAGTGATGGAAAAGCGCCGGTTCATTGATTCAAAAGCCGAATGAGCTCCGTTTCAAAGGCCCGGTCATCGTCCGGAGTCCGTTTGCGGGGATTGGCTGTGCGCCCGCCGCCCCGGCGGATCTTCTGGCCCAGATGCCGCTCAAAGAGCAGCCTGTCCATGTTTTCTGCCGTGTAGGCCATTCCGTTCTGATTCAGCGCCCGGGCTCCTTTTCCCAGGGCCATGGCCGCAACGCCGAAATCCTGGGTCACTACAATATCCGTGGGGAGCAGCAGGCTGATGAGCTTGAAATCCGCGCTGTCCCGGCCCTTGTCCACGGTGATGACCTGGCTGTAGTCATCATGAAGCTCGTGGCTGGTATCGATGATCATGATAACCGGGATCCCCCGGCGTTTCGCCTCCCGGAGGATGATCTCCCTGACCGGGCAGGCGTCGGCGTCTACCAGAATGCGCATCCGTGAAACTCCTTTCTTTGCTTACCGGCAAAAAAGAATCCCCGCGCAGGAATGCGGGAGGATTCTTTGACGGTATTACTTTGTGCGCGGGTGAGGCACCCGGACTGGGCCTTTGGCAACGGAAAGTGTCCATCAAGCACTCTTTTGCTGGCCGGCTAGCGGGTTCAGTGTGAGACATCCGGCACGCATGGTTTCCCCTTCCGCAGAAACCGGTAGGGGGAGCCGCAAAAAGAAACGTCAGAAGACAAGATAGGGCGAGGAAAAATCTTCGTCTGACTTTTTCCATATTTTATATCTTTCGCGTCTGCCGCTGCCGGATTCAGCGGCGCATGCCAAAAACACACAGCCAGATACAGGGAGGCTCTATGCTGGTACGGCTCACCCGATGCCGCCGGTGAGCGGGAATCAGCAGGGTGTCCCCCCGCCGGAGGCTCACTTTGCCGGAATGAAACTCCAGCTCCGCCTCACCTTCCAAAACCGCCACCCACTCGTCCTCTTCCTGGTCATACCAGAAACCGGCGGGGGAGACGTCGCCCCGGGAAACAATGCGTTCCACCCGAAGACCCTCGGCCTGCCAGAGAATGTCGGCAATTTCCCCGCCGGAAGACGGAGGAAGCCTGTAAAGGTTCATAAAGCCCCCCGTTCAGACGCGGTTGAAATCCAAAACCTTGACCACCTCGCCGCCCCGGAGATAAAGCCGGGGGACCCGCTTGCCCACCAGGCAGAGCAGCTCGTAGTGAATGGTCCCAGCCAGAGCCGCCAGTTCGCTGAAGGTGATTTCCTCGTCACCGTCCCGCCCGGCCAAAGTTACCAGGTCGCCGCAGGCCGCGTCCGGGATACCGGTGACGTCCACCATCATCTGATCCATGCAGACATTCCCCACGACCCGGGCCCGGCGCCCGCGGATCAGCACATCAGCCTTGTTGGAGAAGGCTCGCAGATAGCCGTCGGCGTATCCTACCGGCACCGTGGCGATCCGCATGGGTTTTTCTGCCCGGAAGGCGCGGGAGTAACTGATGCAGTCGCCGGGCCGAACATCCTTGACCATGGCGATAGTGGAGCGCAGGCTCATCACCGGGCGGAGCTTCAGGCTGTGCCCGGGCAGATAGTCCAGAGGCTGGCCGTAAAGGATGATTCCCGCCCGGGCCCCGTCAAACTGGTACTCCGGATAGCTGACGATCCCAGCAGAATTTTGCAGGTGCAGAAAGGGGAGGGAGATCCCGGCTTCCTTCAGTTCCTCCGTGGCAGCCCGAAACCGCAGGTACTGCTCCCGGGTGTAGCGCATCCCTTCCTCCGAAAGGTCATCTGAGGAGGAAAAGTGGGAAAAGGCCCCGGTGATCCGCAACCCTGGCAGCTGGCAGGCCGCCGCAAGCGTCTCCTTTGTTCCGGAGGGCCTTCCTACTACAAAGCCGATCCGTCCCATTCCCGTATCCAGTTTCAGGTGGCCATCCACCGTGACACCGGCCTGCTGTGCCGCCTGGCTTAACTGCCGGGCATAGTCGAGGTTCAGAATCGCCTGGGTTACCCGGTGCCCCGCCAGCTCTTTTGCCAAAGCGGGAGGCGTTACGCCAAAAATCAAGATCTCGCCCTCAATTCCAGCATTCCGCAGACCGGCGGCCTCCTCAAAATTGGAGACGCCGAAGTGGGTTACTCCCATTCCGGCCAGTTCCCGGGAGACCATCCGGTCTCCATGGCCGTATGCGTCAGCCTTTACCACCGCCATGAGCTCCGTTCCAGACGAAAGGCAGCCCCGTACCGCTTCGGTATTGGTGCGGAGGCTATCCAGATCAATTTCCGCCCAGGTTCGCTTTAAAAAATCCATTTTTCCGCAACCTTTCAAACAAATGTTTAAAGTTTACAATTGTGTAACAAAATATCCCGGCAATATCGTATAATAAAAAGAAAGAGTATGGGAAGGAGAAAACGCGCATGGAACGAGAGACCACCGTCTGCTTTACCGGGCACCGGCCTGAAAAAATCTGTACGCCGTATCAGGAGGAAAGCCCTTATATCGACGCGGTAAAACACCGGCTGCAGGCTCGGATCCTAGCTGCCGTGGACGAAGGCTACACCACCTTCCTCTGCGGTATGGCACGGGGAGCCGATATCTGGGCAGGCGAGGTTGTCGCAAGCCTGTGGGAGCCATTCCGGGACTTGGAACTGGTGGCCGTGATGCCCTTTCCCGGCCAGGCGAAAGGTTGGACGGAGGACTGGGCCCTGCGGCACCGGCGGCTGCTCCGTTACTGCAGCCAAGTAATCACCATTGAGGACCGGTATGGAC
>CAKXAF010000235.1:0-3344 GCA_934869045.1 uncultured Nitrososphaerota archaeon
CTCCAGCCCATCCGGCGTGCGTTTCTTTTTTGAAGAGCTGTTTGCGGCTGGGATGGATGGAAGGGATTTGGCTGGGCGGAAAATTGCCGCAGTGGGCGCTGCAACCGCCGCAGCGCTGTCTGCCCGAGGGATTCGGGCGGATTTGATCCCGGAAACCTACGATGGCTTACACCTTGGAGAAGCACTGTCCGCAGAAGCGGGAAAAATTCTGCTTCTGCGCCCTGACTGTGGTTCGTCGTGCCTTCCTGATGTGCTGCGAGCGGCTGGGAAAGAATTTGAGGAAGCAGTTCTTTATCGCACGGCTGTCTCTAAGGGCACAACTTTTTCTTTGGAGAATTTGTTGGCCGGAAAACAGGATTATGCGCTGTTTACCAGCGGCTCTGCGGTTCGTGGATTTCTTAGATATGCTGGGAATGTGGGTATTTCGCAGATCCGCGCGCTCTGTATCGGGGACCAAACGGCTGCCGCCGCTAGAGCGGCGGGGATGCAGGTTTTCGTCTCAGACTCCGCCGCCATTGATGCGATGATTGATAAGCTGCTGCAACTGGTCCGGGAAACAGCGGACAGCTTGTAAAAGGAAAGAGGTTTTGTCAGTGGATATTTTACAAATGCTGGAAAGACCCCGCCGCCTGCGCGGGAATCCTTTGCTTCGTCAAATGGTCCGGGAGACACGGGTTTCCAAGGCCTCGCTGATCTACCCGATGTTTGTGCGGGACGGGCAGAATCTATTGGAGCCAATCCCTTCTCTGGAGGGGCAGATGCGCTGTTCGGTGGACCGACTGGGTGATATCCTGGAGAGAGTCGTGAAATCTGGTGTCAGCAGCATTATGCTGTTCGGAATCCCGGAACAGAAGGACGAGGCCGGCAGCCAAGCCTATGCGGAAAACGGCGTGGTCCAGCGGGCGCTCCGGTGGATTAAGGAGCGTTACCCGGAGCTGTATGTGATCACGGATGTCTGCATGTGTGAATATACGTCTCACGGGCACTGCGGCGTGCTCTGCGGCCATGAAGTAGATAATGACCGCACCCTGCCGCTAATTGCGAAAACGGCTCTTTCTCACGTTCAGGCAGGGGCGGATATGGTGGCTCCTTCGGATATGATGGATGGGAGAATCCTTGCCATCCGTCGGAAATTGGACAGGAACGGGTATGTCTCCACCCCGATTCTGTCCTACGCGGTCAAGTATTCCTCCGCATTTTATGGGCCGTTCCGGGAAGCAGCAGGCTCTGCGCCTGCTTTTGGCGATCGGAAGGGATATCAGATGGACTTCCACAACCGCAGGGAAGCCCTGAGGGAAGCGGCGCTGGACGTTCGGGAAGGCGCGGATATTCTGATGGTCAAACCGGCGATGAGCTATTTGGATATCGTGAGGGAAGTGGCTGATCATTTTGACGTGCCGGTTGCCGCCTATAGCGTCAGCGGCGAATACGCGATGATCAAAGCTGCGGCTCGGGCAGGGCTGATTGACGAAGCAGCGGTGGTCTGTGAGGCGGCTGCCGGTGTTTTCCGGGCAGGGGCCGGCGTTTTGCTGACCTATTACGCCAAAGAACTGGCGCACTGGATCGATGAGGGGAGAATTGGATAAATGACACGTTCGGAACAGGTTTTTGCAGAGGCTCAGAAGTATATTCCCGGAGGGGTCAATAGCCCGGTAAGGGCGTTTCAGTCGGTGGGGGAGACGCCCCGGATGATTGCCCGTGCGGATAAGGAAAAGCTCTATGACGTCGATGGCCGGGAGTATATTGACTTTGTCTGCTCCTGGGGTCCCATGATTTTGGGACATAATCACCCCGCCGTTCGGGAGGCAGTGATCCGCGCCGCGGAAAATGGCCTGAGTTTTGGTGCCGCCACGGAAATTGAGACGGAGGTTGCCAAACTGATCTGTACGTCGGTGCCTTCCATTGAGATGATCCGGATGGTGAATTCCGGTACCGAGGCGGTCATGAGCGCCATCCGGGCGGCCCGGGGATTTACGGGGCGGAACCGTGTCATCAAATTCGCGGGCTGTTACCATGGACACAGCGATGCGATGTTGGTCAAGGCGGGTTCCGGCGTGATGACCAGCGGCGTTCCGGACAGCGCTGGGGTTCCAGCGGGATGTGCGGCGGATACGCTGACGGCGGTTTATAATGACCTGGAAAGCGTTCGGATGCTGTTTTCCCAGAACCCTGGAGAGGTGGCCGCAGTTATCGTGGAGCCAGTGGCGGCCAACATGGGCGTTGTTGTGCCGGAAGCTGGATTTTTGCAGGGACTTCGGGAACTGTGCGACCAAAATCACGCCCTGCTGATTTTTGATGAGGTGATTACCGGCTTTCGGCTGGCTTTCGGAGGTGCTCAGGAGTATTACGGCGTTCGGGCGGACCTGGTGACCTTTGGCAAAATCATCGGTGCTGGTATGCCGGTGGGCGCATACGGTGGGAGGAAGGACGTGATGTCCATGATTGCGCCCAGGGGCAGTGTCTATCAGGCGGGCACCCTGAGCGGAAATCCTCTTGCAATGGCGGCCGGGTTTACCCAGCTCAAAATCCTCAGGGAGACTCCGGCAATTTATGAAAGGATCAACGCTTTCGGAGAAAAGCTGCGGTTCGATTTGCGCCGTGCGGTGGAAAAAACCGGCGCACCGGTTAGCGTTACCGGCGTGGGATCGCTGTCCTGTGTATTTTTCACGCCAGGCCCCGTCCGGAACTATACGGACGCAAAACGGTCAGATACGGCCGCTTTCGCCGGATATTTCCGCAATATGCTTGACAAAGGCTTTTACTTTGCCCCGTCCCAGTTTGAGGCGATCTTTCTTTCCGCCGCTCATACGGAGGAGGACATTGAAGCGGCGGTCGCAGAAGCGGAAGCTTTTTGGAGCCGTCTCTCCGCTATGTGAAATATTGCCGCGGGCAGTTGATTTTATGGCTGCCTGCGGCATATTTATTAAAGTAACATCGTGTTTTGGAGGTGTTACAAATGGGATATCGGAAAAAAGTGGGACAGGAGGAAGATAGTCGAAAAATTGCGATATACGCACGGAAATCCAAGATCACGGAGTCCGGAAAAAGTATTGAAAATCAAATTGTAAGATGCAGAGATTATATTACCGCGAAATTCGGAAAACAGAGCGAGGAAAATATCGCTGTTTATCAGGACGAAGGCTTGTCCGGATTTTATTCGGACCGTCCCAATTATCAGAGGATGCTCCGGGATATCCAACACAATCAGATCAGGGCGGTAATTTGCTACAAATTTGACCGCATCAGTCGAAAAACGGTGGATTTGTTTAATCTGGTCGAAAGCCTGGAGCGCAAGAAGGTCGCTTTCATTTCCTGTTCCAATGAGATCGACACCAGCACAGACT
>CAKXAF010000235.1:3354-4308 GCA_934869045.1 uncultured Nitrososphaerota archaeon
GACTCCGGAAGAATGATGATGCGGTTTCTGGCGATACTGGCGGAATTTGAACGCGATATTATTGCGGAAAGGATCTCCGACAATCTGCATGAATTAGCAAAAGAAGGGCGCTGGTTGGGCGGAACTACGCCGACAGGGTATCGTTCCCAAAAAGAATCCATTCTTGTTTCCGGACACAAATCAACCGTTCATCATTTGGAACCCGTTGAAAGAGAGCTGCAGACAGTCCGGGAAATCTACCGCCAGTTTTTGGAGAAAAGAAGTCTCGAACAGGTAGCCGCTTATCTGGTTGCTCATCGGATTTCAACGAAAAATGGCGCTGATCATACAAGAACCAGCGTGAAGAATATCCTAAGCAATCCGGTTTATGGGATAGCCGATGCGGTTCTGTACCAATACTTTCAGGATCTTGGGGTGTCTGTTTATGCCTCATGGGAGGAGTTTGACGGCATCCACGGGATGATGGTCTATAATAAAACAGAGCAGTTGAAGATTGCCAGTGAGGAAAGCACCGCCATTCATCCGAAATATGTCCAGAAGGTTTTGCCCAGAGATAAAAAAGACTGGATCGTAGCGGTGGGGAAGCATCCGGGGATCATACCGGGTTCTGACTGGACAAAGGTGCAGGCAATTTTGAAAGAAAATGCAAGTAAATTTTTTCGTCCAAATGAGAAAACACAGTCCCTTTTATCCGGCCTTATCGCCTGTCCCCTGTGTGGGAAAAGCATGCATACCTGCCGGGAAAGCGGGCGGTATACCCAGGGCTATCCCCGCTTTTTGTATAAATGTCCGACCCGGCGCGCAGAGCACAACGCATGTGCAGGAAAGTCTGTGAAAGGGAATGAGGTGGATGCTTGTATTTTAGAGCTGATATGCGCGCTGGGCGAATCTGAAAATGGGTATTATGGGCGGCTTTTGGAGAACAGGCTGAGATCCGAAAGTCCACTATGCAGA
>CAKXAF010000236.1 GCA_934869045.1 uncultured Nitrososphaerota archaeon
CTCCAGGAGGAGCTGAACGTCCAGTAATCCGTTTTCGGTATTTGTTATTATTCCCATGAAGATCATGAAATGAAAAGGAGAGGAATCACCATGGCAAACGTGGAAAAACTTGAGCAGCTCTATGAAGGCAAGGCAAAGAAGGTCTATAAGACCAGTGAACCGGAACTTTACATCGTCGCGTACAAAGATGACGCCACCGCTTTGAACGGCCTGAAAAAAGGCACCATCCGGGGCAAGGGCGTGGTCAACAACCGCATGAGCAATCACATGATGCGCCTGCTGGAAAAGGAGGGCGTCCCCACCCAGTACGTCGAGGAGCTTTCCGACCGCGAGACTCTGGTCAAAAAGGTCTCCATCGTTCCCCTGGAGGTCATCATCCGCAACATCGCCGCAGGCTCCTTCTCCAAGCGCTACGGCGTGGAGGAGGGCACGGAGCTTTCCATCCCCACCATCGAGTTCTCCTATAAAAACGATGATCTGGGCGACCCCCTCATCAACGACTATCACGCTCTGGCGCTGAACCTCTGCACCGAAGAAGAGTTGGAGACCATCAAAAAGTACGCCTTCGCCGTCAACTCCTTTATGAAGGATTACCTTCTCAAGGCCGGCGTCATCCTGGTGGACTTCAAGCTGGAGTTCGGCAAGCTCTCCGACGGTACCATCGTTTTGGCCGACGAGATCAGCCCCGATACCTGCCGCTTCTGGGATGTCAAGACCCGCGCCCATCTGGACAAGGACCTCTTCCGCCGGGATCTGGGCGGCGCGGAGGAAGCCTACCAGGAAATGATGAAACGCCTCCTGGGCGAATAATGCGGCAGAAGTAAGGGAGGATCACCTTTGGGAGGATTTTTTGGAGTAGTTTCCAAACAGGACTGTGTCACCGACCTCTTTTTCGGAGTAGACTACCATTCCCACCTTGGCACCCGCCGGGGCGGCATGGCGGTCTACTCCGACGGGGGGTTCGAACGGTCCATTCACAATATTGAAAACTCGCCCTTCCGCACCAAGTTCGAGCGGGACGTGCTGGATATGCACGGCCGGATGGGCATCGGCTGTATCTCGGACAGCGAGCCCCAGCCCCTCATCGTCCGCTCCCACCTGGGCAGTTACGCCATCACCACCGTGGGCCGCATCAATAACGAAAAGGAGCTGGCCGAAAAGGCCATGGCCTCCGGCGGCGCGCATTTTCTGGAGATGAGCGGCGGCAAGGTCAACGCCACCGAGCTGGTGGCCGCCCTTATCAACCAGAAGGACGATCTGATCTCCGGCATCCGCCACGCCCAGGACGAGATCGACGGTTCAGCCACCATTCTCATTCTGGACGCCGACGGCATCCTCGCCGCCCGTGACAAGCTGGGCCGCCTGCCCGTGCTCATCGGCCAGGGCGAAAACGGCTGCTGCGTCTCCTTCGAGTCCTTCGCCTATCTGAACCTGGGCTACCACACCCTCCGGGAGCTGGGCCCCGGCGAAATTGTCCGCATCACCACCGATGGCGCGGAGACCCTGTCCCCGGCCCGGGGGCCGATGAAGATCTGCGCCTTCCTCTGGATGTATTACGGCTATCCCACCTCGGTCTATGAAGGGATCAACGTGGAGACCATGCGCTGCCGTAACGGCGGGATCATGGCGCGCCACGACGACGCTTCTGCGGATTTCGTCGCCGGCATTCCGGATTCGGGTATTGCCCACGCCATCGGCTACGCCAACCAGTCGGGCATTCCCTTTGCCCGGCCCTTTATCAAATACACCCCCACCTGGCCCCGGAGCTTCATGCCCCCCAGCCAGGAGATGCGCAACCTGGTGGCCCATATGAAGCTCATCCCCGTGGACGAGCTGATCCGCGGCAAGAGCCTGCTCTTCATCGACGACTCCATCGTCCGCGGCACCCAGATGGGCGAGACCGTCCAGTTCCTTTACGGCAGCGGCGCCCGGGAGGTTCACATCCGTTCGGCGTGTCCTCCCATCGTGTACGGCTGCAAGTATCTGAATTTCTCCCGCTCCAGTTCGGAGTTGGATCTCATCACCCGCCGCGCCATGCTGGAGCTGGAGGGTGAGGAAGCAGAGAAACACCTGGAGGATTATACCGTTTCCTCCAGCGAGCGCTACCAGCGGATGATCGCCAAGATCGCCAAGAAGCTGGATTTCACCACCCTCCGTTACCAGAGCCTGGAGGGAATGCTGGAAGCCATTGGCCTGCCCCCCGAGCAGGTCTGCACCTATTGCTGGTCGGGGAAAGAATAACGGAAAGGCAGGAACACCATGAAAAGTTTCAGTGACAGCTATAAGAAGGCGGGCGTGGACGTCACCGCCGGATATAAGGCCGTGGAGCTGATGAAAGCCCACGTCGCCCGCACCATGCCCGCCTCTGTCCTCACCGGGCTGGGCGGCTTTGGCGGCCTTTTCGAGCTGGATATGACCGGCATCGAAAAGCCCGTGCTGGTCTCCGGCACCGACGGCGTCGGCACCAAGCTGAAGATCGCCTTCCTCATGGACAAGCATGACACGGTGGGCATCGACTGCGTGGCCATGTGCGTTAACGACATCATCTGCTGCGGCGCCAAGCCTCAGTTCTTCCTGGATTACGTGGCCGTTGGCAAAAATTACCCCGAAAAAGTTGCTCAGATCGTCGCCGGCGTCGCCGAGGGCTGCGTTCAGGCGGGCTGCGCTCTGGTCGGCGGCGAGACCGCCGAAATGCCCGGTTTTTATCCGGCCGACGAGTACGACCTGGCCGGCTTTTCCGTAGGCCTGGTGGATAAGAGCAAGATCCTCGACCGGGAGAATGAGATCCCCGGCGACGTGCTGATTGCTCTGCCGTCCTCCGGCGTCCATTCCAACGGCTTTTCCCTGGTTCGGAAGGTGTTCAACATCGAAAAGGCCGACCTCCGCACCAAAGTGGAATCCTTGGACGCCAGCCTGGGCGAGACCCTTCTCACCCCCACAAAAATCTACGTCAAGCCCATGACCGCCCTTTTTGAGGAGGTCACGGTCAAGGCGGTGGCCCATATCACCGGCGGCGGCTTCTATGAAAACATCCCCCGCGCTCTGAAGGACGGCCTTTCGGCGAAAATCGCCAAATCCGACGTCCGGGTACTCCCCATCTTCAATCTCATCCAGCAGGTCGGAAAAATTCCGGAGCGGGATATGTACAATACCTTCAACATGGGCGTGGGCATGGTGGCCTGCGTCGCCCGGGAGGACGCCGATAAGGCTCTGGAGATCCTCCGCCGCAGCGGCGAGGACGCCTATATCCTCGGCGAACTCGTGGAGAGCGGCGAGGGCGTAATCCTCGAATAACAGTACAGTTTCAACAGGGACGGCCGGCACCGGCGGCCCCTGTTTCCATTGTAACGGAAAGGACGGAGCCTTTTGAAAAATATTGTGGTCCTGGTGTCCGGCGGCGGCACCAATCTCCAGGCCCTCATCGACGCGGAAAAACGGGGCGAAATCCAAAACGGCCGCATCACCTGCGTCATTTCCTCCAAGGAGGGCGCCTACGCCCTGGAGCGCGCCGCCCAAAACGGCATCCCCTCCCGGGTGGTCCCGCGCAGCGCCTATGACAGCCGCGCCTCCTACAGCCGAGCCGTTCTCGAAGCCCTCCGGGAGGAGCAGGCAGACCTGGTTATCCTGGCCGGTTTTATGATCATTCTGGATGAAACGGTCCCTGCGGCTTTCCCCAATCGGATTTTAAACGTCCATCCCGCGCTGATCCCCTCCTTCTGCGGGCCGGGCTTCTACGGGCTCAAGGTCCATGAAGCCGCGCTGGCCGCGGGCGTTAAGCTCACCGGCGCCACGGTTCACTTCGTCAGCGAGGTCTGTGACGGCGGCCCCATCATCCTTCAGCAGGCCGTTCCAGTCCGGAATGGCGACACCCCGGAAACCCTCCAGCGCCGGGTTATGGAGCAGGCGGAGTGGAAGCTCCTCCCCCGGGCTGCCTCTCTTTTCTGCCAGGGCAAAATCACTGTCCGGGACGGTCGCGCCTTTGTGGAAGAGGATGACTGATGGAGACTGTTCTTACTATCTTGGTCACCTTTTTCGCCGGGATGGGCGCGGGACTGGGCACTGGGTTTGCCGGAATGAGCGCCGCGGCGGTCATCACCCCGATGCTGGTCACTTTTCTCGGCATAGACCCGTATATGGCGGTGGGCATCGCCCTGGCTTCCGATGTACTGGCCAGCGCGGTTTCTGCCTATACCTACGGAAAAAACAAAAATCTGGACGTGAAAAATGGCCTGGTTATGATGGTCAGCGTCCTGCTCTTCACTGTGGTGGGGAGTTATCTGTCCAGCTTGGTGCCCTCCCAGAC
>CAKXAF010000237.1 GCA_934869045.1 uncultured Nitrososphaerota archaeon
ATACTGGCATGATCGACTCCGGGCTGAACGTTAACATGAAAATCGATCCTTCCCGTGATATGGATGGCTCCATTTTGGAGTACTGCCGCCTGAACAGCGTGACGATCCAGGCGTGGTCTCCTTTTCAGTATGGCTTTTTTGAAGGTGTTTTCATCGGAAACGACCGGTACCCGGAGCTGAACGCGGTTTTGAACCGCATCGCCAAGGAACAGGATGCCACCAGCTCCGCCGTAGCGATCGCCTGGATTCTCCGCCACCCGGCGAAAATACAGCCGATCGTAGGGACGACCAACGCCGCCCGTCTCCGGGAAATCTGCGCTGCCTCCCGGATCTCGCTTTCCCGAAAAGAATGGTACGAAATTTACAAGGCGGCCGGAAACCGGCTTCCATGACCGGATTCCCCGGGACGCTGCCGCGTACCGGGGAATCTTCCTGCAAAAACCATGACAGAAAGGACGAACGAAATGCCTCCCTCTTACCGAATGCTGGCCACTGACCTGGACGGAACCCTTTTTACGACACAGGGAACCGTTTCACCCGGAAACAGAGACGCCATCCGCCGCGCCACGGAACGCGGTATTCCCATCATTCTCTGCTCCGGCCGTTCCCCGGCGGAGGGCGTAGCAGCCCTGGGGGAGGAACTGGGATTGAATTATCCCGGAAATTGCTACATCTGCTGCAGCGGGGCTATGATGGTAGACGCTGCCTCGCTGGCAATTCTGGAAGGGAATTACCTGCCTCTGGATGCAGCTATACGTCTGATTGGCCAGGCCGCCGCCTTCCCGGAAAGGTTACGGCCCCAGCGGATACGGCTCTGCACTACCCAAGCAGTCTATTACCGCAGTCCGGCGGCAGAGTACCGGTATGAAGCTCGTTTTGGCCTGAAACTGCTTCCTTTGCCGGAAGACCTTAGGAAAATTCAAGGCGAGATTACCAAGCTGCTTTTTCTCTCGGATCAGCCTAACTACGCCTTTGACTTTATTCGCCGGATGGAGCCGGACTGCCCGCCGGAGGCTCTTGGCTACATCATGCCGCCTTCCCTTGCGGAATATGTAGGATTCGGTGCCCGAAAGGGTCATGCCGTGGCTCAGCTGGCGGCGCGGCTTGGTATCTCCATGGAAGAGGTAATCTGCGTCGGTGATGGGTTCAACGATATTTCCATGATTGAGGACGCCGGCTTGGGTATTGCTGTCCGCAACGCCGAGGAGTCGGTACGCCAAAAGGCGGATCTGGTGCTGGATGCCTCCAATAATGAGGATGCGATCCAAAAAATTATCGATGGATTTTTGCTTTGATTTCTTTTTTTGCAACAAATTACCTAAAAATCGCCACATCTGAAACGGATAGCTTTTCTTTATTACCAGAAAGGATGTGTTCAGATGAAACGGCGGGTCCATGTAAAACGATGCGCTGGAATCGTTATGGCAGCGATGCTACCCCTGTCCGGCTGCGGAACAGTACCGCAGTCCGTCCAGCTTGTAGGTGCGGAATCTCATGTGATTACCGTGACCGCATCGGAGGAGGTCCGAGTAGAACCGGACATGGCGGAGATCGTCTATGGCGTCACCACCGAGGCGGCAGATGCGGAAACCCGTCGTCAGCAAAACGGCGAGGCTATAGCGGCCGTTGTAGAGGCGCTGAAAGCTCTGGGCGTAGAGGAGTCCTCCATCCAGACGACCCGGCTGAATCTCTCACCGCAGTATGACTGGATCCAGAATTATCAAAAGCTGGTGGGTTACGAAATGTCTGCGACATTAACGGTTTCCGACCTTCCCATCGACCTAGTAGGAAAGCTGCTGGAGAATCCTATCAGCAGGCTCTGGAGCTTGCGGTTCAATCTGCCCGGACCAAGGCGGAGGCTATCGCAAAGGCCGGCGGCTGCAGCATCAGCGGTATTGCCAATGTGAAGGAATACCTGGCGGATCAGTCCGGCCGTTACACAAATGCCAAAATCCTTTTGGCTGATGCGGCAGAGATGTCCATGTCGTCGGTTCAGCCTGGAGAACTGCGGGTGGCCGCACAGATAAGCGTCGATTTTATCATTCAATAAGACACAAAAGAAAGAATCACTTTCAACAGGACCTACCCGGTCCTGTTTTTCTTTCACCAGGAACCGTGGAAAAATGCAAAAAATCGACTCTGAAATTGGGTGTTTTGTTCAGAGTGCGTATAGACCACCCGGTCAATTCTATGGTATAATAAAGAACATGCAATCGATACTGAAGTAGTCTGCTTAGAAGGAGAGACAGCATGCATCAGGAAGAGGGAAGACCGTTGGATAGCCGGGAACGAATTCTGGACGCCGCATTAGAAGAATTCGGGGTCTGGGGTTATGAAGGCGCATCGACAAACCGTGTCTGCCGACAGGCGGAGATCTCCAAGGGCCTTCTGTTTCACTACTACAAAACCAAGCAGCAGCTTTTTGCAGAAGTATTGGAACGATGTATCTGCGATCTGGAAACAACGGATGGCCTGCGGGGTCCATTTGATGAAACCTGCCAACGGCAACTGTTCTTTTTTGTCGCGCATCCATTCCATCATCGAATTATTACCGATCTGCTGCATGATGCAGCGGCTGTGGACTCCAAGCTTGCTGCCTTGCGCGAACGTGTCATTCTTTTGAAAAGAGAACGGCTTGCGCGTTTTTTAAAAGGGCGTGCCCTTCGTCCTGATACCGATCCGGAGATGGCGCTGGAACTGCTACTGACGGCCACGGATCACTTACAGGACAAATATTTAAAATATATCAGCCAAAAAAAAGATCAGAAAGTAGAACTTGCCGCATCCTTTCGCCGGGAAAACCGCCAGGTGCTGTCAATGCTTCTCAATGGAATCGCAGCTGCACCTGTCTGCAGTGGGAATGGAGGAACGGAATGTTAAGTGTGGGAATCGATATCGGCTCCACCACGGTCAAAGTCGTGGTAACAAAAGGGGAAGAACTTCTCTTTAAGCATTATGAGCGGCACTTTTCTCAGGTGCGCCAGAAAACAGCTGAGGTCCTCCGGAGCGCCGCCTCTGTAGTTCGGGACGAAGAATTTACCGTAGCGTTGTCCGGCTCTGCTGGTTTTGGGCTGGCTAAGGCTGCAGGAATCGAATTTGTCCAGGAGGTCTTTGCTACTGGTAAGGCAGTGGACCGTTTTGCCGACGGGATCGATATCGTCATTGAGCTGGGCGGCGAGGACGCGAAAATTCTCTTCCTCACCGGGGGCGTCGAAGAACGGATGAACGGCACCTGCGCCGGCGGGACCGGGGCGTTTATCGATCCGATGGCCTCCCTGCTGTACGTCAGCCCGGCGGAGCTCAACGGACTTTCCTCCCGGCATGAGAAGATCTATCCCATCGCCTCCCGCTGCGGCGTTTTTGCCAAATCCGACATTCAGCCCCTCTTAAATCAGGGCGCCCGGAAGGAAGATATCGCTGCCAGCATTTTTCAGGCGGTAGTGGACCAGACCATCACCGGCCTGGCCCAGGGCCGTCCGATTCAGGGAAAGGTAGCGTTTCTGGGCGGGCCGCTGTTTTTCTTTACCGAGCTGCAAAAACGCTTCACGGAAACCCTCCGGCTTTCGCCGGAAAACGCCATTTTTCCGGCATTGGGGCAGTTTTCAGTGGCTCTGGGAACTGCGATCTACGCGGAAGCCAGCGGCGACCGCTGTCATATGGCGGAGCTGATCTCCCGCATTGAGCAGGCCCCCAATGATCTTTCCAGCAACCGTTATCTGGCTCCGCTTTTTGCGGATGAGGCGGATTATCAGTCATTCCGTAACCGCCACGCCCAGGCGGTGGTGCCGGTTCGGAACATTTCGGAATATCAGGGGGACGCCTACCTCGGCATCGACTGCGGCTCTACGACGACCAAGGTCGTTTTGATCGGAAGCGACGACTCCATTCTGTACCAGTACTACTCATCAAACCGTGGAAACCCGGTGGAGGTTGTCCGGGAAGAGCTGCGGAAGATCCGCACTCTCTGCGGGGAACGGATTTCCATTCGGGCCAGCGTCTCCACCGGGTACGGCGAGGAACTAATCAAAAATGCTTTCCGCACCGATGCCGGAATCGTCGAGACCATGGCCCACTTCAAGGCGGCTCGCCACTTCAATCCAAAGGTGGACTTTATTCTGGATATCGGTGGCCAAGATATCAAATGCTTCAAGGTCAAAAACGACTCCATCGACAGCATCATGCTGAATGAAGCCTGTTCCTCCGGGTGCGGTTCCTTCATCGAAACTTTCGCGCGGTCCATGGGCTATGAAATCGCGGAGTTCTCCC
>CAKXAF010000238.1 GCA_934869045.1 uncultured Nitrososphaerota archaeon
CCGCCGATAAGCACCCGCCCTCCCCGCAGTGTCCGGGGAATCCCATCGGCATATCCAATCGAGATTACCGCCAGCCGCGTCGGACGCCGGGCCTGAAAGGCCCGCCCATAGCCTGCCGCTTCTCCTGCTTCTATCTCCCGGACCAGTGCTATCCGGGCCCTCAGCGTCAGTACCGGGCGTAACCCTTCCGGCTGTTCTGTGGTTTCCCCGCCGCCTAAGGCGCCATAAAGCGCGATCCCCATCCGGGCATAATCGCAGGGGAGGCCCCGAATGTTGAGAACTCCGTAGCTGCTCTGCAGGTGCAGCTTTCCCGGCGGACAGCCCATCCGCTCCATCCGGGAGGCGGCGGAGAAAAAGCGCCGGATCTGTTCCCGCGTAAAGTCCGCGTCTGTCTCCTCCAGGCTGTCGCAGACCCCCAGGTGGGAAAACGTCCCCTCGACCCGCAGATTCCGGCAGCGATAGACCGCCCGGATAGCGTTGTCGTCCTCCCAGGGAATCCCCAGCCGGTGCATTCCGGTGTCCAGGGCCAGATGGACCCGCAGCGGAACGCCTGCCCCGTCCAGAGCCCTGGCGTGGGCGCTGTCCGCCACCGTCAGGGTCAGGCTTCGCCGGGAGGCCTCCGCCGCCTCACCCGGAGAGGTCCATCCCAGCACCAAAATAGTCCCCCGAACACCCCGCTTCCGGAGAGCCGCACCCTCTTCCGCCGTCGCCACAGCAAAGGCCCGGACCCCGGCCTGTTCCAGCGCCCGGCAGATCGGACCTGCCCCGTGGCCGTAGGCGTCCGCCTT
This sequence comes from uncultured Nitrososphaerota archaeon, assembly GCA_934869045.1. GTDB lineage: Bacteria > Bacillota > Clostridia > Oscillospirales > Ruminococcaceae > Merdivicinus. Next base: position 789 of record CAKXAF010000238.1, read on the forward strand.
GACCACCGCCATCAGCCGGCACTGGACCGGCAGCAACTTCTGCAAAACCGCCGCATTCTCCCGGACAGCGGAGAGATCCACCTCAGCCCAGGCCCGCCGCGGCTCCGAAACCGGCATTTTCCGCCGGGAAAGCAGTCCCTTCACAGCCGGAAGCCCGGAAAGCCAGACAACTCCGGCGGCGCATCCAGCAGAAAGTGCCGTGACCGCCAGGAAATGCCCCAGGCTGTTCTGGATCAAGAGCGGTTCCATCCCCGTCACTTTCGCTGCGCCCCGCACCAGGATAATGCACAGCGGATGGATCAGATAAAGGACCAGGGACCCGGTGCGGAGGGCCTTGCCGCCCTGTCCTTTTGCCCGCAGCAGAAGGAGAAACAGCAGGACCATCAGCAGCGGCAGGGTCAGATACATGCTGTCGTGGCGGGGCCAGTCCGCCGCCCGGAGGAGCAGCCCCTCCGCCAGCAGCAGCCCCAGAGCCCCTCCGCCAGCGGCCCAGAGCTTCCAGCCGGACAGCCGGCCTTTCGCCGGCGATTCCGCCAGCATTCCGCCCAAAATCAGAAATACCGGCGCCAGGAAAAAGCCGTTCCGGGTGTAATCAAAGCATGCAAACAGCCCGTCGTATAGCTCCTTCAGCATCGGGATCTGCACCGTCAGGCCGTACCAGCTATCCCCCAGCAGCCCCAGAAGATAAAGCCCTCCTCCGGCGGCCAGCGCGCCCCGCCAGGACAGCCTTCGCAGCAGCAGCGCGGCGATCCCCATTCCCAGCATCGCCGCCGGGAGATACCAGAGGTGGTAAAACGCCCCGTTGAACAGCAGATCCTTCCAGAGCCGAACCGCCAGCCCCGGTTCCGAAAAATACCCCTGATACACCCGCACTGGCAGATACAGCAGAATCGAAATCCCGTAAAGCCCGCCCGTCCGCTTCAGAAAGCGGCTGAGAACCCCCATCTCCCCGGCCCGGATCCGGGGAAGCAGGAAGTATCCAGAAGCCATCAGGAAAAACGGCACCGCCACCCGGGCCAGGATCCGCGTCAGGATAAAATCCGCCGTCCCGTTGAAAGACGCCAGCGGCGAGGTGTGATTGGCGATGACAAGCACCGCCGCCGCCATGCGGAACCAGTCGATCCCCCCGGCTCTGCTTTTTACGCGGTCCGCCATGCCGTCACCACCAGTCCGTCCATATTATTCCCGGAAACCTGGCAGGGAATCCCCTCCGGCAGCCGCAAAACCGGCGCTTCCCCCGCCAGGCAGTGCTGGAACCAGATCTCCGCCACCCGTTTCCCCGACTGGAAGTAAAGGTGGGGTCCGTCCTCTGGATAATCCCGCAGCAGCTCCAGATATTCCTCCAGCGCCAGCCGGTATTCCTGGATCAACTGGGAGTGGGGCCATCCCACATAGCGGAAGTGCCACGGCTCACAGGCGATGCCGGTGATTTTCTCCTTTCCAGCTGGATATCGGAGGAAAAAACCGTACTCCGCCGCCCGGCGGCGAAATTCTCCGCACACTCCGGAATCCGGAAAATCCGGACGGATAAAATCGATCTGCGGACGGCTCTCCCCCAGATCTACGGCCAGCCCGGTCTGATGCTCGCTGCATCCGGGAAGAGCCACATACTGCCGTGTAAAATCCGCACCGTTTTCCCGGACAGATTTCTCATAGATCTGCGTCTGCTCAAAATGAGAGCGGTATCCGCTGACCGCTGTGATAGCAGATCCGGCCCGGATATCCGCCAGCAGTTTTCGGAGCTGCTCTGCCGCACAGTTTTCCAGCTGAACCCCCGGCCGTATGGCGGATAAAGGCTCCGCCGGTTCCCGCCGCAGGGGGGTTCCGGCGTTGACAAGGATCAACTGTCCCTGATAGACAGCATCTGCTCCCGGAAAGACCTCTCTCATTTTACCGTCTCCTCAATCAGCCTGGATATGACCTCCGGCAGCGTCATTCCCGCTCCCCGCATCATTCCGGGGAAACGGCTGTGTGCAGTGAGGCCGGGGATGGTGTTGATTTCGTTGAATACCACCTCTCCCTCCGGTGTGAGGAAGCAGTCCACCCGGGCGAATCCGTCGCAGTCCAACAGCCGGTAAAGCCGCTCCGCCGTCTGACGCACCCTTTCCGCCGTTTCCGGAGAAATCCGCGCCGGCATGTGGATGCGGGAGGTCTTGAGGGCGTATTTTTCTTCATAATTAAAAAATCCCTGGGACAGCTCGATCTCATCGACCTCGCCTATGGTCAGCGGCCCATCCGCCGTTCCCATCACGGCGCACCCCACCTCAAAGCCCGGCACCGCCGCTTCCACCACCGCCTTGCGGTCATGGCCAAAGGCGGTCCGGATGGCGGCGTCCAGTCCCTCCGGCCCGCTCACCCGGCTCACGCCGAAGGAGGATCCAGCCCGGGAGGGCTTCACAAACAGCGGATAGCCCAGCTTTTCCGCCTCCGCGGCAGCCTGTGCCGGATCATACAGTCCCTTGCGCACGCTGAAGAACGCCGGAACCGGAATCCCGGCGTCCCGGGCAACGGCGTGGGCCGTCTCCTTATCCATGCAGACTGCTGACGCCAGGCTTCCGCAGCCCACCACGGGAATCCCCGCCAGTTCCAGCAGCCCCTGAACCGTCCCATCCTCCCCGTTTTTTCCATGGAGAACCGGAAAGGCCGCGTCCAGATGGACGGCCTCCATCCGTCCCTCCCGGAGGACCAGCAGCCCTCCTCCCCGGCTGGGGGAAAGGACGGCGGGCAGGCAGTCATCCGTCCCGCTCCAGGTATCCCAGGTCCCTGCGGGGATGCGGGAGAGATCTCCCTGATACCGATACCACTCCCCCTCCCGGGTGATGCCTACCAATACCGGCTCCACCCGTTCCCGATCCAATGCGCTGATGACCGCGTAGGCCGACTGCAAAGAAACCTCATGCTCGGTGGACTGACCGCCGAAAAGCACCGCAACCGTCTGTTTTTCCATCTTTAAAACTCCTTCCGGCCTCCGCTTCCAATCCGGGAGACGATACCTTTATTGTATCGTTTCTTCTCTGTTCCCGCTTTAAGCCGGGCTTGCGGATTTCTTAAGAAAACCTTGCTTTTTCCAAATTTTTTTCAGAATGTGCGCAAATCCGACAATATTTTCCCCTATACATCCTGGGCTGTTTGTGTTAAGATAAAAGCACAGCAAGCCGGTTACCGGCAGCAGGGAGGAACAGAGATGGAATTTCGTGCGGAAGACTGCCGCGCCGCTTTGGAAAATCAGGTGCTGACCATTGAAAACAGCCGGATTCGCCGACGGTTCGCCGTGGGTATGGAGGGACTCTTCCCGCTGGAGGTCTGCGACCTTCGAAACGGGCTGGCTTTCCAGGCCGAGGAGGCCGCCGCACCAGTGATTCCCAGCGGCTTTGGAGCAGACGAATCCCCAGAGCTTCGCCTGGAGGGCGGCGCGGAGGGCGGCGGCTTCCGCGCGGAGCTTTTCTATGCCGACGGGGACTGCTCCGCGGTCTTT
>CAKXAF010000239.1 GCA_934869045.1 uncultured Nitrososphaerota archaeon
GTCTTCGGCAATTGGGCCGCGGCGGCGGAGTAGGATTCCGCTCGCTGCAGGGAGCGGCTTAGGGACTCTGCCCCTAAGATTCCCGCAAGCCTTTTGAAAAAGGCCTGACCGAAAACCTGTTGTTGGCGCTACTCCAGCAGCTGGGCGCGGAGCAGCGTCAATATTTTTTTCTCCCGACGGGATACCTGAACCTGGGTCATGTTCAGACGCTGGGCCGTCTGCGTTTGGGTCAAATTTTTAAAATAGCGCAGGGTGATCAGCTCCCGGTCCCGGTCCTCCAGCCGCGAAAGCAGCTCCCGCAGCGCCAGGCGGTTGGAAAGGCTCTCCTCCGGAGCTTCCACCTCCAGATCCAGCTGGCCGCCGCCGTCTTCCTCCGACTGGGTCAGGGAAAGGGCGGGCATGCTGACGCTCACCGCCTCGGCGATCCGCTCGGGAGGCTCACCCATGGCCTGGGCCAGCTCCAGGACGGTGGGTTCCCGGTCCAGGGACTTGGACAGGCGCTCCCGTTCCCGGGTTACTTTCAGGGAAAACTCCTTCAGGGAACGGCTGACCTTGACACTGCCGCCATCCCGGAACAGGCGCTTCATCTCCCCGAGAATTACAGGGACAGCATAGGTGGAGAATTTCAGGCCGCGGGTCTCGTCAAAACCCTCTACCGCCTTGACTAGGCCCAGGCACCCGGCGGAATACAGCTCCTCGTATTCAATGCCGCGGCCCTTCATCCGGTGGGCGAGGGAGTGAACCAGGCCCAGGTTGGCGGAGACGAAGGCGTCCCTATCCCCGCTGAGGCTCATAAGGCTCGTCCCTGGAGCTGAGGGTTTTCTGGAGCGTGATAGTGGTGCCCCGGCCGGGGGTGGAGCGGACCGTCACCCGGTCCATGAAGGACTGCATGACGGCAAAGCCCAGACCTGCGCGCTCGCCGGTTTCGCAGGTGGTGTACATGGGCTCCATGGCCTGCTTTACGTCTGGGATGCCGCAGCCGCTGTCCTTGATCTGGATAGTGACACGCCGGTTTTCCCAGATGCGGACGGTCATGCGGATTTTGCCCAGGGTGTTGCGATAGGCGTGGACGATGCAATTGGTCACGGCCTCGCTGACGGCGGTGCGGATATCCGCCAGCTCCTCCACGGTGGGATCCAGCTGGACTAAGAAGGAGGCCGCTGCCGCCCGGGCGAAGGCCTCGTTGGCGGAACGGCTGGGGAAGGTCAGGAGCATTTCATTAAGCGGGGTTTTCATGATGTCGGTACCGTCCTTTCGTCAGCGGATGGTGATGGGAAGGCGGGATAGGCCGCCAAGATTCATGAGCTTTTTCAGCTGGGGGGAGACATGTTCCACCGCAAGGGAGCCGCCTACGGATTCCATGGTACGGTAGCGGCCCATAATCAGGCCGATGCCGCTGGAATCCATGAAGGGAACCTTTTCGAAGTCCAGGATCAGGGTCTTGGGCAGGGCGCCTTCCACCATTTCATCGACGGCCTCCCGGATGGCGGCGGCGCTGTGGTGGTCCAACTCCCCTGCCAGGTAGGCGGTCAGGGTGTCCTGCTGGTTTGAAAACGTAACGGGCATGGGAATCCTCCTCCGGTTTTTTGCGGCCGGACAAGCCGGCCTCTATGGATAGGATAGCGCGGAGCGGGCGCAAAAAGCGTCGGATTCTGCGGCGGCGTGAAACTTTTTGCGGGGACCGGTCCAGGTGGGGGATGAATGCTGCTTTATTCAGAAAAGAATGAAAGGGATTGGACCGATGGGGAAGTTTCTGTATTTTTAGGTTGATTATGGGGAAGGGTTTTGATATAATAAAACCGGATATCTCTTTTTGGCGGATGACGCCGAACAAGAAAAATGGTTTTGGAAAGAAGGCACGCTTGATGGATTTTTCCGTCCTGCTTTCGGTTTACCGGAAGGAAAAGCCGGAATATCTCCGGCAGAGCTTGGACAGCATCCTGGCACAGACTGCCCCGCCCGCTGAAATCGTCATGGTGGAGGATGGCCCGCTGACGCCGGATCTGTACGCGGTGCTGGAGGAATATAAAAAAGACCCCCGGTGGAAGGCGGTCCCCCTGCCGGAAAACATGGGACTGGGAAAGGCGCTGAACGCGGGGCTTCAGGCGTGCAGCTATGAGCTGGTGGCACGGATGGACACCGACGATATCGCGCGGCCCGACCGGTTCGAAAAGCAGCTGGTAGCCTTTGAGGCGGATCCGGGGCTTGCCATCTGCGGCAGCCAGGCCCTGGAATTTCAGGGGACGCCGGATCAGGTGGTCTCCCACAAGGAGGTGCCCCTGGAGGATGGGGACATCCGGAAATATGCCCGGCGGCGCAATCCCTTCAACCACCCTACGGTGATGTACAAAAAATCCGCTGTGATTAAGGCGGGGAGCTATCAGCATGCCATGTGGTTTGAGGATTACTACCTCTGGGCACGGATGCTGGCAAAGGGGTTCCGGGGACAAAACCTGCCCGAGGACCTGCTCTGGTTCCGGGCAGGGGAGGATATGTTCGGGCGGCGCGGCGGCTGGAAGTATGTGAAAAGCGCCGTGTCCGTCAAATATAAGCTCTGGCGGATGGGAGTCTCCGGTTTCGGGGACTTTGTGATCTCCGCCGGGGGACAGGCCGTAGTCGGGCTGATGCCCAACGGCCTGCGGAGATGGTTTTACCAGAAATTCCTTCGGAAGGGCGGTAAGGTCGGACGTGAATAAAAAGGCTGTCATTGAAAAAATGAGCGGACTGCTGTCCGCCGTCAACCGGATACTGCCTAAGGATCCGAAAAAGATCGTCTTTTACAGCAACATGGGGTTCCGGGACAATGTGAAGGCTGTTTACGACGAGCTGATTTCCAGGGAGTGCGGGGAGTACCGCATCATCTGTGCGGTCAGCGACTGGGAGACCTTTGCCGGGCGGCCCCATCCGGAAAATGTGGAATTTGTCAGCCCTGAAGGTGGGGTGCGGCACTTTTTTACGGGGAAATACTTTTTTTACTCTTTTGGAAAGTACCCGGTCAAGCCGTCGAAAAAGCAGGTGGTGGTCAACCTCTGGCATGGGTCGCCGCTGAAGAAGATTGGGAATTACCTGGACGATAAGGACGAGAACTACTTCACCTATCTGCTGGCGGCGTCGGACTTTTTTGCGCCCATTATGCAGAAGGCCTTCAACTGCGGGACGGGTCAGGTCAAGGTCTGCGGCCACCCCCGCAACGACGCCATGTTTCGGGGGGAAAACGCCCTGGCCCGGCTGGGACTGGACACAGGGTGGGACAAGCTGGTCCTTTGGATGCCTACCTTCCGGCAGTCGGGATTTTTAGGGGTCTCCGACGCGGCCCGGGCCGAGGGGACGGGGCTGCCCATCCTCTCCCGGAAGGAGGACATGGAGAAGGCCAACGCCCTTCTCCGGGAGAAAAATGCGCTGCTTCTGGCCAAGATTCACCCGGCCCAGGATCTGGACGCCATCGACCAGGCGGCGTACTCCAACATCCGCATCGTGACAAACGGCCAGATGCAGGCGGCGGAATGCGATCTGTACGCACTGCTGGGGCAGGCGGACGCGCTGATCACCGATTATTCGTCGGTTTATTTTGATTATCTGCTGCTGGACCGTCCCATCGGGTTTACCGTGGATGACATTGAGGAATATATGGCAAACCGCGGATTTGTGGTGGACGACCCCTATCCGCTGATGCCGGGGCAGTTCCTGAGCACGCCGGAGGAATTCTGCGGGTTCCTGGAAGATGCTTTGGGCGGAACCGACCCCTTTGCGGAGGAACGCAGGCGGGTCGGGAAGCTGGTCAATAAATACAGCGACGGGAAGGACAGCCAGCGGGCTTTGGAAATCGCCGGCATCCGCCTTCCGGAGCGGGAAAAGGAAGAAGCAAACGCATGAGAAAAGTGATAACCTACGGGACCTTTGACCTGCTTCACTATGGGCACATCAACCTGCTCAAGCGGGCCAAGGAGCAAGGGGACTACCTGATCGTGGCCCTCTCCACCGACGAATTCAACCGGGGGAAGGGCAAGGAGTGCTATTTCCCCTATGAGGTACGCAAGCAATTGCTGGAGGCCATCCGGTATGTGGATCTGGTCATCCCCGAGACCTGCTGGGAGCAGAAGACGGAGGATGTCAAGGAGTTCAAGGTGGACGTTTTCGTCATGGGGGATGACTGGAAGGGGAAATTTGACTTTTTGAGGGATCTCTGCGAGGTGATTTATCTGCCCCGGACGCCGGAGATTTCCACCACCAAAATCAAACAGGATCTGGAGAGTCAGGAGA
>CAKXAF010000240.1:0-2700 GCA_934869045.1 uncultured Nitrososphaerota archaeon
TGGGGGCGATTTTCTGCATGGTTCCGGCAAAATCCAAGGCCCGGGCGGTCAAGGCCTGTGTGGAAGGGCCGGTAGAGGAGGCTTGCCCGGCCTCTATCCTGCGGAAATGCCCGGGCGCTAAGCTCTATCTGGATGCGGACAGCGCATCCCTTCTCTGATTTTGGAAAGGAGTATGCCAGATGATTCGAATTGGAATAATCGGGACAGAAAACAGCCATGCCATGGCCTTTGCCAAAGCCATCAACCTGCCGGATGAAAACGGCGCCATGCGGTTCCCGGACGTCCGGGTGGTAGGGGTATACGGCCCGGATCTGGAATCCGCCCAGAAGATCGTGGATGAAACGGGCGTGGACTTTCACGCCAAGAGCCCGGAGGAATTTTTCGGCAAGGTAGACGCGATGATCGTCACCTGCCGGAAGGGGTCTCTTCACTATCAATACTCCAAGCCTTTTCTGGAGGCGGGGCTGCCCATGTTTATCGACAAGCCCTTTACGGTGGATGCGGCCCAGGCGGAGGAACTGGCGGAGATCTCTGAGAAAAAGGGGGTTCCTCTGGCAGGCGGTTCTGGCTGCAAGTTCGCCTACGATGTCGTGATGCTCCAGAACACGGTAAAACGCTGGAAGGCTTCCGGCGAATTTGTCACTGGGACCATGAATTTCGCGGCGGATCCTGCCAGCGAGTACGATGGATTTTTCTTCTATTCCTCCCACCTTACAGAGATGGCGCTGACGGTGTTCGGGTACGATCCCGAATCTGTACTGGCGGTGGAGAAAAATGGAAGCCGCGCGTGTATCCTGCGGTATGGGGATTATGACGTAACGCTGAATTACACCCGGGGAACCAGCGCCAGTACCGGCGTGATCATCGGGAAAAACAGCAATGTGGCCAGGGAAATCGACATCTCTCTGATCTACCTTCAGGAGGTCGAGGCTTTCATCGAGACGCTGCGTACCGGAAAGATGCACCACAGCCGGGAGCAGCTCATCAAGCCGGTGAAGGTGATCAACGCCATTGAGGAGTCCGTCCGCAAAGGCCGGGAGATTGCCATTCTATAAAAACTTCAGGCCAGGCCTTTTTTAAAGGCCTGGCCTGAAGTTTTTTCCGGACGGCGAACCGGCTTGAGCAAGCCTTATTTCTGAGCGCCGTCCAGCCGGCGGATATAATGGAACAGGTACTGCTGGGCAACTCCGGCATGGGGGATCTCCGGAAATCCATCGGGGTAATAGCGGGCCAGGGCCTTTTTCATCCAGGTGTCTACGGGAAAAGCATCCAGACGGTGAAAGCCGAAAAGCAGGGTGCAGTCGGCGACCTTTGGACCGACGCCGGTGATTTTCATCAGCTCTGAACGGGCTTCATTCAGAGAAAGACGGGGAATGGCGGACAGGTCAATCTGGCCGCAACAGATCTTCCGGGCGGCATCCAGAAGGTACCGGACACGGAATCCGGCTCGGAGAGGGGCAAGGGCCTCCGGCGTTTGGGCGGCGAGGACTTCCGGGCCGGGAAAGGTCCGGCCATCACCGCAGGGGACGCCAAAGCCTTCGCAGAGCCGGGATAGGATGCCCTTGATCCTGGGAATGTTGTTATTTTGGCTGACGATGAAGGAACAGAGCGCCTCCCAGGGATCCTGGCGAAGGATGTGGATGCCTCCGGCACAGCGGCAGGCCTCCCGCAGGGTAGGATCGGCAGAGAAGGCGCCGTTCATGGCCGGATAGTCCGTGTCCAGGTCAAAATAAGGGATCCAGAAGGCTTTCAGCTCTTCCGGGCTGACGCGGTGAAAACGGAGAAAATCCCCTTCCTGAGAAACCGTCAGGGAGCGGTCTCTGTGGACGCCATGGAACGCGCCGTCCGCCGCGGATTCCCAGCGAAAGCACTGGCCGCAGTCCAGCGTATCGGCTAAAGAAAAGCCGGGAACCTCCAGCAGGAGGTCGGGGCCGTCGGAAATGATTTTCATGGGGAACTCCTTTTTTGTCGAAAACGGGGTTTTGCTCATTATATCAAATATGGCTGGATTCTGCAAGGGAAATTTCCGGAAGCAGTGCCTTTTGCGGGGAAATATGATATAATGATTCTAAACAACGATTTTGGAGGAGCGATTATGCGCGACAGTATTTACACCATTCCCATCAGCGAAGTCTTTGAGCCCCGGAAGGGCTGCCCCATCTGCGCCATGCGGGATACCCTGGAGCAGCGCTGTGTCGAATACATCATGGGCGCGGCGATGATGGAGCCGGACGTTCGGATCGAGACCAACCGGCTGGGCTTCTGCGCCGGGCATTTTGAGCAGATGCTCCACCAGAAAAACCGTCTTTCCCTGGCTCTGATGCTGGAGAGCCACCTGAAGGAGCTGAAGACCCAGAATTTTCAGCCGATTCTGGATAAAGCCCGGGCTAAGGCAAAAAAGCGTGACGGAATGAAGACGGTCAACGACACCTGCTTCGTCTGTGAGAAAATCGAGTGGGCCTTATCCCGGATGCTGGATACGGTGGCGGAACTTTACGGGCGGGACGCCGGATTCCGTCAGCTCTTTGCGGAGCAGGAGGAGCTTTGCCTGCCCCATCTGGAGATGCTTTTGTGCGCCGGGGCAGACAAGCTGTCGAAAAAGGAGTATCCGGCCTTTGAGAAGGCGGCGCTGGCGCTGACGTCCAAAAAATTCGATGAGGTCAGCGGCGACGTCTCCCATTTCTGCCGAATGTTCGATTA
>CAKXAF010000240.1:2710-4255 GCA_934869045.1 uncultured Nitrososphaerota archaeon
TCCGGCTGCTGACGACCCGAGACTTCAGCGAATAAAGAAAAATGACCGGTGTATATACAAAATGTATCGATTGAGTAAACTTGGAATTGTGGAAAAGCAAATTCTCGGAAAAATCGGTGCTTTTCCACCTTTTCCCCAGAGTTTTCCACATTTTGGAAAAAAGATTCCAGGGATTTCCACCGTTGTTCCACTGTATATTCACAGGCTGCGGATAACAGGCGGTATAAAATCGAACAAATGATTGAATTTGTTTGACAAGCATTCGGAAAACGTATATAATAAAAGTTACGGCGCAAACTAATTCCGAATTTTTGGAAGCATCCAGAACGGAGGAATTGGGCGTGACTGATTACGAGACCGAGCGCGACGACGGACAGGAATCCCAGGAGGATTCCCCGGCGGAACAGGCCAAGGCCATTGAGGCCACCGGTTCCGTCACAACGGAAGGGCGGCATTTGATCCACTGCCTGACCATTATCGGACAGGTGGAGGGGCACTATATCCTGCCGCCCCAGAACAAAACCACCAAATATGAGCATGTGATCCCCCAGCTGGTGGCCATTGAGGAGAACCCGGAGATCCGGGGCCTGCTGGTCATCCTGAACACTGTGGGCGGGGACGTAGAGGCCGGGCTGGCCATTGCGGAGCTGGTTGCGGGAATGCGGACGCCGACGGTTTCCCTGGTGCTGGGCGGGGGGCATTCCATCGGGGTGCCGCTGGCTGTTTCGGCGCGGCAGTCCTTCATCGTGCCGTCGGCGACGATGACCATCCATCCGGTGCGGATGAACGGGTTGGTTCTGGGGGTGCCCCAGAGCTTCTCTTATTTTCAGAAGATGCAGGACCGCATCGTGCGGTTTGTGACAGATAATTCCCGGATTACCGGGGAGCGGTTCCGGGAACTGATGATGACCACCGGGGAGCTGGCCATGGATGTGGGGACCTCCATTGACGGGGAAACCGCCGTTTCAGAGGGGCTCATCGACAACCTGGGCGGGTTGTCCGACGCCATCGAGTGCCTGTACCGTCTCATCGAGGAGGACAGCGGCAAGGCGGAAGGAGGGGACGGCCATGGAACCGGGGACACTGTACACCATTCTTCCGGAGGAAATGGTGTTTCCGCCGGATGAACCGGCAGAAACGGAGTTCCACACCATCCGCGGGAGACTCTGCGAGTGTATGAGGGCGGAAAACGGATATACGGTCCGAAGAATCCTCTCTACAGATCCGGCTGATTATCTGGATCCGGCCTTTGCACCGGGAGCAGTGGTTTACCCGCCCTTTGAGGACTAAGAGAATTCCGGGGCTGCGGCCCCTTACATAGGACGCTGAAATCTGACAGGCAAAGGTGAGAAAATGGCAGCAAAGAAATCAGGCGCAATGACAAAAAGCGCGCCGTCAAAAAAGAAAAGCGGTTCTCCGGCCAAGGGGCGGAGCACCGGGAGGAAAACGGCTCCGGCACCCAAACGGACCTCTGCGGAGCTGGCCCAGCGGGAACGGGAACGCCGCAATCAGATGTGGGCGATTATTCTGTTCGCGCTGGGCATT
>CAKXAF010000241.1:0-3836 GCA_934869045.1 uncultured Nitrososphaerota archaeon
ACTGCGTATCCAGGCTGTTGTTCATCGTAAATCCTTCGGTGGAGAGTCCACCCAGGGTAACGGCCGCATCCTTGACCACGCTGCTGCCGGTGTTCTTCACCGTAAGGATCAGCTTGCAGGAGCTGCCGGCGTTGACTGTCCCGGGATTGACGCTGTAGCCGACGACCGACAGCCGCCCTTCCCCGGTCTGGCCAGTAGAACCGGTGACCTTTACGTTAAAAGCAAAGGTCTCGGAGATGGTTTCGGTGCTGTATTTATAGGTGACGTTCACTGTCACCCCATATACGCCGGAAGCCGTCGAGGAATCCGCAGACAGCGGAATAGTCAGATCCTGAGTCCCCCTCCCGGAGAAGTCCAGCTTCTTGGAGAAGGAAGCGCCATTGACATAAAGCCCCGTAGGGAGCTCCAGAGTAAACTGAACATCGGAATACCGCCGGCTGGAAGTGTTTACCAGCGGGAGGGAAATGTTTTTGGTTTCGCCTGCATTAATAGTCGGCAGGGCGGTCCCATCTTTTACCACAAAAACATTGCCCGTGGGCTTGACGGGGGTGATGGGGGTGTCGTCCTCTGTTGGGATAAAACCAGAAATCTCCGCGGTAGCGGTTTCACCGTTTACTTCTACCAACACAGAAGTCGCACCGCTGCCGGTATAGGCGATGCTTCCCGCAGCAACCGTAAAGGCGGCATTGCCAGATGCGTCGAATGAAACGCCAGATTCCAGGCTGCCGCCGGTTAGGCCGCCAAGGCCGGAAACCGAAACGTCAGCTGAAGTTCCTTTGGTTTTCGATCCGGTAACAGCAATCTGTACAGCAAAGCGCTCGCCTGCCGATACGCTGGAAGGGAGGATCGATGCCGACACACTCATTCCCGCCGCTCTCGCCGGCATTGCGCCGACGGTCAGCAATAAAAAGAGAACAAAGGCTGTCATCAGGCTGGCGGTTCTTTTCAAAAGAGTCTGATTCATAATTCTGCCCTAGGTTTTCCGCTCACAGGCGGAAAACTCCTTTCTTCAAATTGTCACGCCAGTTTGTCGCTGGCTAAATCCACATTTTGCTCAACGCCCTGGACCGGCGCGCCCTCTTCCCGGCCGATGATCGAGCAGTTCGGCTCGTCGCTGACGATATCGCCGTCGACCAAGTGGACGATCCGGTCCGCGTACCGGGCGATGTCCCGGTCGTGGGTCACCAGAATCAGGGTCTCGTTATGTCGCCGGGCGATCCCGACGATCATCTCCATAACCTCGCGGGTGGTCTTGGAGTCCAGGTTCCCGGTGGGCTCATCGGCGAACACAATTTTTGGCCTGGCGACAAACGCCCGGGCGATGCCTACGCGCTGCTGCTGGCCGCCGGACATCTGGGTCGGCTTATGCAGCATCCGCCCCCCCAGATTGACCGCCTTGAGCATCCGCTTGGCTTCTTTGACGCGCTGGGCCTTGCCGATTCCTTTAAACATCAGCGGGAGGGCCACATTTTCCACCGCTGTCATCGTCGGCATCAGATTATAGGACTGAAAAATGAAACCAATATTTTCCTGCCGGAACTGGGCGAGCTGCTTTTCGGTGAGCTTCACCATATCCACGCCGTTGATGATCACAGCGCCCCGGCTCGGCTTCTCCAGCCCTGCCATAATGTTTAAAAGAGTGGACTTTCCAGAGCCGGACGTACCCAGAATACAACAGATTTCCCCGGCTTCGATCTCCAGGTTGATCCGGTTGAGGGCCACGACCTTTTCCTTATCCACCCGATATACTTTTCGAATATCCTTGACACTTATCAAGCTCATGTTGGTTCTCCTAACGTCAGATTTTACGGATCGTTTCCTCCATTCTTGAGATTTTGTATCAATCAGACCGGCAGCTTTTCTCTTATATCTGCCACCTCCTTCAGTATACCATACGCGATACGGGAAATCCAATGAAAATCCGGTTACAAATCTTAAAATTCCCTTAATCGTTTGGTTACTTATTGGGTGTAAAAATGCAGAGAAACTGTTGCGTCTGTACAAATACTTTTTTAAATCTTGGAAAATAATCCCGCTCCGATCCAAAAACTACCGCATCAGCTTTTTCAGCAGGCCCAGCTTCCCACGGTACGGCGGATACCGCACCGGCAGATCCAGCCAGGTTCCCCTTCTCAGCACAGGCTTCAGGTGGGTAAAGGCATCAAAGCCCGCCTTTCCATGGCAGCTGCCCATTCCCGACTCTCCAACGCCCCCGAAGGGCAGGCTGTGGGACGTAAGATGAACGATGGTATCGTTGATGCAGCCGCCCCCGAAGCTCACCTCCCGGAAAATCCGGCGGCTCAGCGCCCGGTCCCGGGTAAAAAGATAGAGGGCCAGCGGCTTGGGCCGATCCAGGACGAATTCCAGAACTTCCTCAATATCCCTGTACGGAATGACCGGCAATAGCGGCCCGAAAATCTCCTCCTGCATCACTGGGCTGTCCGGGGCAGGGCTGTCCAGTGCGGCCAGCGAAATTTGAAGGCGCTCCGAATCCTTTTCTCCTCCGAAGAGGATCCTCTGCCCCTCCATCAGCCCGGAGAGCCGGTCAAAATGCTTCCGGTTGACGATGCGGGGATAATCCTCCCCACCATTCATCCCGCCAGGATACAGGCGGCTGGCCTGCTTTTTCAGTTCCCGAAGAAAATCCGCCTGTACCGACTCCTGCACAAAAAGGTAATCCGGCGCAACGCAGGTCTGACCGGCATTCAGGCATTTTCCCCAGGCGATCCGCCGTGCCGCCAGGACAATATCCGCTGTTTTATCCACGATACAGGGGCTTTTCCCTCCCAGTTCCAGCGTCACCGGCGTGAGGTTTTTCGCCGCAGCTGCCATGACGATCCGTCCGACCCGCGGGCTGCCTGTAAAGAAAATATGATCAAAGGGTAGGGCCAGCAGCCGGGTATTCCCCTCAATGGAACCAGAGCGCGCCGCAATATAGGTTTCCGGATACAGACTTCCCAGCATCTCCGCCAGCACGGCCGACGTCTGCGGCGCATCCTCCGGCAGAGCCAGCATCGCACAGTTTCCCGCGGCGATGGCGGAAACCAGCGGCGCCAGTATCAGCTGCACCGGATAATTCCAGGGGGCCAGAATCAGCGTGCAGCCTTTCGGCTCCGGAATCAGCGCCCCCGAAGAAGGAAACTGGGTCAGCGGTCCGGCGGTCCGGCGGATTTTCGCCCATTTTCCCAGACAGCGGCAGGCGATGCGGACTTCCTCCCGGATCAGTCCGATCTCGGTCGCATATCCTTCGAAGGGACTTTTGCCCAAATCCGCCGCCAGCGCATCCAGAAGGGGCTTTTCCCAGCATTTCAGGCCGCTCAGCAGCTTTTTGAGCTGTTCCTTCCGGAAAGGCAGTCTCCGGGTCTCCCCACTGCGGAAATAGGCCTTTTGCTGCGCAAACAGCATCTCTTCATTCGACTTCATTGTGATTCCCCCATTCTCCTCTTACAATACCGGAAAGAGCAGAAACTGTCAAGCAAACCCTCCCGGAAGGAGTCTTCCAAGAGGGTTTGCTTTCAGGTATTTTTCATGATGACGCTCTCGACTACGTTTGCGACATGCTCGCAGGCGTCACAGCAGGATTCGAGCCGATCGAAAATCTCCGTCCAGGAAACCGTTTCGATGGGGTCCTGGCAATTCAGGTAAAGGCTTCGCACCGCTTCGGTGTAAAGGCGGTCCCCTACCTCCTCCAGACGGTTAATCTCCACGATACTGTCGTGGATTGTCGTGGATTTCCGAAAATTCTGGAAATCCTCCATAGTCTTTTTCAAAGCGTTGCAGCACTGGACGATAACATCGACGAAATCCAGCGCCTCGGGACGGATCGTCTGAATGTT
>CAKXAF010000241.1:3846-4251 GCA_934869045.1 uncultured Nitrososphaerota archaeon
AATGTTGTACATATAAATTCCCATCAGCACATCTTCGATGCTGTCGGTAACGTTGTCGATCTCCTGCCCCAGCTCGATGATATCCTCCCTCTCGATGGGAGAGATGAATTCCCGGGCCAGCCGGTTCATCATATCATGCTTGCCCATATCCGCAGCATGTTCGATGCCATGAAGATTGGTCATCATTTCAGCCAGCCCCTGGTGGTCGAACCGCTTCAGCGAGGTATCCAGGATCTCCGCAGACTGGCAGGAGTAATCCACCAGTTGAACGAATGCTTCAAAGTAATTAAAATCGCGTTTGCTTCCCATAGCTGCTCTCCTTTGCTTTCCATCGATTTCCTACGTTTAAAAAATCCAGATAAACAGCTTGGCCATCAAATATCCGATCAAGCCGCAGCCCGGGAC
>CAKXAF010000242.1:0-559 GCA_934869045.1 uncultured Nitrososphaerota archaeon
CCTCACCCCAGAACCGGGTGATATCAATCATGTGGGAACCCAGATCGCCCAGCACACCGCTGCCGCCTTTTTCCTTTTCAAAGCGCCATTCCAGCGGCCGGCCCTCCCACAGTCCGCTCTCTTTGATGCAGCGGATATAGATGTGGTAGAGCTTTCCCACCACGCCGCGGTCGATCAGGGCCTTGAGATACCGGGTGTATAACCGGTACCGCCAGGAAAAGCAGATGAAGGCGGGCAGCCCCTTTTCCTCCGCGCTGGTGAGGAGGGCCTTGGTCTCGGCGTAGTTCATGCCCAGCGGTTTTTCCACGCTGAAGGGAAGTCCGGCCTTGATGGCGGCCTCTGCGATGGGGCAGTGGAGGTAGTTAGGGGTGCAGATGTCCACCGCGTCCACCATGCCGCTGGCCAGAAGATCGTGGTAGTCCTCAAAGAGCTGTTCATCCGACAGGCCCAGCTGTTCTTTCGCGCGCAGCCGCGCGGCCGGGTCGATGTCGCAGACCGCTGTGATCTCCGCATCCTCCTTACAGGCAAGATAACCGGGAAGATGGGCTCCCCGTGCGAT
>CAKXAF010000242.1:569-4242 GCA_934869045.1 uncultured Nitrososphaerota archaeon
GTGCGATCCCGCCGAAGCCGATAAAGCCAATCCCAATTTTTTTCATGCTGTCTCCTCTTTTCTGTTGAATTAAAAATCTGCTTTTTCGGTACTTTTTGCTTTTTGAATTAAAAAAAATAGAATTAGAATATCTAATTTGTTGGACATTTTTTGTAAAAACGCCTTGAAAATAAGCGGGAAAAAGAATAATTTTTATGAATTTTATCGTTTATTACAGGGGATATTATAGCATTGAATTTTGGAATTCGCAATAGAGCTTTCGATACTAAAATTATACTTTTCGATACAAAACGGTGCGGGATTTCTTGACAGCAGCCGGAAAACCGGTTATAATTTTGGCAAGGGGGCGATATGGTGAAACAGCTTCGCGGCCTGTCTGAACTCTACCAGTCGGAATATTATCTGCGGGTCATCAATGGTCTCAAGCAGAATCTCCGGGAACGGGGAACTTTTTCCTGCATCGGAGAGCCGAAAAAATACAATATGTTTCTCTACCTCCATAATTGTACCGGAACCTATACCCTGGGCGACGGGCAGGTAATCCGGGCGGAGAACGAAACCATCGTCTATACGCCCCAGGGTTCCCAGTACAGTGTGTCCTTCGAGCCGGTGGACCGGTCCCAGCCAAGCTATAATGACGGGATCAACTTTCTGGTCTGGGACAGCCGGCAGGAACCGCTCTTTTTTACGGATTCGGATGTGGAAGTGATCCATGTTCCCAATCCCCGCCGCTATCAGATGCTGTTTTCGGATATTTCCGAGCATTGCCTGCTCTCGGTTCAGTCTCCGGCGAAGCTCCAGTCAGCCTTTTATGGAATCCTGTCGGAGATTGGCTACTGTTACCGGCGAAAGAACATCAATTCCCAGCAGTTCCATGTGATTGAAAAGGGCATCCTCTATTTGGAAGAGGACAAAGACCAGAATCTGAGTGTGAAGGAGATCGCCGCGCTCTGCAACGTCAGCGAGATCTATTTCCGCCGCCTGTTCAAGCAGTACGCAGGGATGTCTCCGGTGGAGTACAAGCTGCATTCCAAGCTGCTGCGGGCCAGGCAGTATCTGGCCAGCCAGAATTTTACCATCCGCGAGGTAGCGGAGCTGTCCGGCTTCGAGGATGCCGCTTATTTCTGCAAGGTCTTTAAGGCAAAGACCGGCCTGTCCCCCCGGGCGTACCGGCTGCAGAGCCGTCCGGCGGGGAGCGGGGAGCCCCATTGAAAACTGTGCGTCCATTGTTCTTGATTTGCGCGGGAGAATGTGGTAGGATAAGGAAAACTCCCTTTATGATGGGAAAGGAGATCGCAATGAAGAAACGAATCGCCGTCTTTTTTGCAGCGGCCTTCCTGCTGGCGGCCCTTGGCGGATGCGGAAAGGAACCGGCTGGCTCCTCCTCGGGTGAACTTTCCCAGGCGGAGAGCCTTCCGGAGTCTTCAGAGCCGGAAAGCAGCGCACCTTCTCTGCCGCCGGAGGAACCCTCCGAGGAGAGCGGTGAAACAGCGCTGGAAGGCAATCTCCCGCTTCGGGAGCTGACCGATATCACCGATGGATTTCTGGGCGGCGGGGAAGTTCCCTATGCCCTTCGCTTTACGGATTCCCAGACTCTGGCCGTTGAATTCAGCAAGGGCGAGGAAACAGGTACGGGCTTCTTCTCCTTGGAAACCTGGGAAGCCCTTCCTGATGAAACGGGAACCGCTGGAATTTCACTTCCCAACTCCTACGACCGTCTTGTCCCCCTGGATGACGGCCGGATTGCTTACATAACCGAGGACCTGACCAAGGCCGGCGTCCGCAATTCGGATGGCAGCGGTGACCGGGTGCTTCTCAACGCCGCTGAAATGGAAGGGGTCGACTCCTTCTGGGTGATTCTGGCCCAAAACGGTATTGCCGGTATCAGCGGCAATACCTATGAGTATCTCCCCAGCAGCTACTGCGTGGATCTGGATAACGGTGAAGTGGTCAATACCGGTATATCCGGCACAGTGATCCCTCAGTGCATCGAAGGGGATCGCATCCTGTTCCTGCGGGACTACGTTTTTTCGGAACCGGAAAATGACTGCCTGTATGTATACGACAACGGGGAAAAGGCGCTCGCGGAAATTCCCACCGGGAGCACCCTCGGCTGTACCTGGGCCGTGCTGAGTACCGGCGGGGACTATGTTCTGGCGCTGACGGAGGAGAACCAGGAGGAAAACATCCGGTCTTTTGCGGTATTTGACGCTGCCACCGGTGAAAAGGTTAACAGCGCTCTGATCCGGGATCTGCCTGCGCCCATGGAGCGGAGCCTTTCCTTTGCGCTGAACGGGGACGGTACGATCCTGGCGGTGACGTATTACCGCTATCCCGGCGATTACACGCATTGCGGCGTGGCGCTTTATCGGTTGGATTGAGGAAAGTTCATTGGATTTTTGAGCGTTTCAAGAGAACCGCTTCATATGCAAAGAGGACGCCGGCTTTTCGACCGGCGTCCTTCTTTTATCCTTTTACAATCACACTCATGGGATCGATCCATTCGCCGTCTTTTTTCATTCCCAGATGGAGATGCATTTCTTCAGAGGCTTCCACGATGCTGGTGTTGCCCACAGCGCCAATGACGTCGCCCATTTTGACCTGCTGGCCCTTTTTCACCTTCACATCGGAGGCGAGGCCGCTGAAAATTGCGGTGATACCGTCTGGATATTCGATCTCAATGGTAACGCCCCATTTGGGATCCTCCCGGATATCGGTTACTTTTCCGTCATGGAGAGATTTCACCGGCGTGCCTTCCGCCGCTTTAATATCGATGCCGTCATGAGTCCGCCATTCCTTGAGGGTTTTGGACTTTACCAGCTCCCCATTGCTGAAGGGATTGAGGATGTCACCGGAAACTGGCATCATAAAGGCTCCGGCGCCGGAAGAGTTCGAAGAGCTGTTATTGGGCTTTACAGTGGGGGAGGAGCTTTCTGCTGTACTGGAGGAGGGGAGCTCCTGTACAGGATCTTCAGAGGATTCCGGAGTTACCGTGGGGGTATCCTTGGGAACGCCGGGTTCGGATCTTCCGATGGAGCTGGTCTCGGGGATGGACCATTCGGTGTTGTTTTCCAGAGTGTTTGACTGGGAAGGCTCTCCCTCCGGGACCTGGTTTAAGCGGGACAGGGTCAGGTAGGTCACGGTCCCGACCGCCACCACGCTGACTGCCAGCGCAATGTAAAAGCCCTTGGAAGCGCCCTTCGATTTGCCGAAGCTGAGTTTTTTCATTTGATACCATACCTTTCTTCTTGCGTTATTTCTGCCGCACAGCGGACCGGTATTAGGGCCGCCGCGGATTCTTGGACCAAGTGGTAGCCCGGCAGTGCCGGACTGCGCCATAACGGGGAAACGACCCGCTTTGGAATCGTTGGGTGCCGTTTCGAATATAGTGTTCACAGGAAGCCTTTTTTTATGCCGGAAAAACGCTCCTTTTTTTCCGCCTTTATAAAAAAGTACGGTATCTGGGCAGAAAAGCGCACATCTGGCGGACAATTTTCAGGAACTTGTTGGTTATATCAAAACATCTCGTTGATTTTTTGTAGGAATCAGCAAAAGAAGACGGAAAAAGTAACCGGTATTTGAGAAAATGTGAAATATTTTAGCATAACAAAGTGTTTTTAATAAAAAGCAATTGACTCTTTCTCGAAAACAATCTATAATAGAAGTCATCATC
>CAKXAF010000243.1:0-462 GCA_934869045.1 uncultured Nitrososphaerota archaeon
GGTTATGGGCTTGTTCAGCTGGCGGCCTTTCCGGTGGCGGCGGTTTTTCAGCTGCTGCTGATGCTGCCGGCCTATTTCCTGATGCGGGCCACCGGAAGAGGACTGGGGGAAACGGCGGCATACACCATGGGGCGCTGGGGCTTTTGGTTTCCGGTGCTGGGGGTGGGGTATGTGCTGGTCACCACCTCACTGACGGTATACAGCATGGCGGACTTTTTGGTCAACGTTGCTTTTTCCGGTGCAAACGCGGTTTTTTTTATCGTTACGCTGGTTTTGGCGGCGGGATATGCGGCAACGATGGGAATTGAAGGGATCTCCCGCGCGGCACTGATTCTTTTCGTGATCTTTACGTTAGGGTTGCTGCTGGTTTTTTTCGGCGTTGCGGAACGGATGGCTCCTGTTAATGTCCGGCCATTTTTGGACGGCGATCCGGTCCGCTCCGTCCTGAAGGGGGCATGGATG
>CAKXAF010000243.1:472-4241 GCA_934869045.1 uncultured Nitrososphaerota archaeon
TTTCTATTTGCCCTGCTGGCGCCTCAGGTTCGCGGGAACGGCGCAGGGAAGGGATTTGTGTACTATCTCCTGGCTACGCTGGCGCTTCAGGAGGCTGTGACGTTTTTGATTTCTTCGGTGCTGGGAGATTTGGCGGCGGCAAAGGCCTTCCCGTTGTTCACACTGACTACGATCGCGCGGATCTCCGTCTTTCAGCGGATGGACGCCGTCCATCTGGGGATCTGGGTTGCAATCAGCTTTCTGCGGGTGTCGGTAAGCCTTTGGGCATGCCGGGAGCTGCTCCAGCCCTTTGTGCCAGGAGGAAAGACAGCGGCCAGAAGGAAATGGATCCTGCCTTTTTTGATGATCGCAGTGGTATGCGGAGCGGCGGCTATGACCTGGAACAAACAGATGCTTCAGAAAACGCTGGATCTGCTTTCCGGCGGCTGGCCGCTGGCGGCGGTGCTGTTTCTTTCGCCGTTGGTGATGCTGGTGGTGGGCGGTATCCGGAAACGGCTGCGGAAAGGGGTGCCTTATGGGACGGATTAAAACGGCAGCAGCTGTGCTGATGGTTTGCGCGGCGCTTTTCAGCGGATGCCGGTGGATCCCGATTACTGACTTGCAGGACCGTGCCATTGTACAGGGGGTCGGTGTCGACTGGAAGGACGGCGAATATGTGGTGACGATGCAGGTATTCAGTCCGGAAGGCTCCGGAGGGCAGACCATCGTCGACCCATCCAAGGAAAATGCGAAGGTTATTACCTGCCGGGGTGCGTCGATCTCCCAGGCAGTGGCAAATTCTGCGAGGGATCAGGGGAAAGAATTTTATCTGGGGCACAACCGCATCGTCATTTTAGGTGGGGAAACCTGGAAGCGGCCCATGCAGGAAACGCTTTCCTATTTCGGGAACAGCCCGGATTCCCGGCTGGATGTTACGGTGTTGGCTACGCCGGGAGAGGCATCCGCGATTTTAGATGTGGGGATCTCCCAGACGATCCTCCCGGCGATGTCCATCGAAAACACCGTTCGAAATGCGGAGAAAAGCGGCCTTTCGACAGAGGTGCTGCTGGTGGACGTCATGCAGGCCCTGACACAACCCCATCGTTCGGCGGTGATCCCCATCATTGAGCCGATCGAAAAGGAGAACAGCAAAGAGCGGGATCTGAAAGCCGTTGAGCTTACGGGCATTGGAATTTTCTCTCATAATGAAAAAGAGGGAATGCTGGAGGGCGCTGCGGCCAGAGGACTTCTTTTCCTGCGCAACGAGATTCAAAGCGTCCTGTATCCGGTGCAGAGCGAGGATTACGAGCAGGCGACGGTAGAGCTGTATCAAAGCAGGACGAAGATCCTTCCTCAAGTGTCGCAGGATCGCCTTCACTTCCGTGTGGAGATTGCCGCGGAGGGGATGCTGGTGGAAAAATTTTTGCGGGAGGAAAAGAGCTTTACGATCCAATCCCTGATCCGGCTGGAGCGGGAGGTGGAACGGCAGATCGAGGCGGACTGCCGTGAAGCCTGGCAGAAAAGCGGAAAGGAATCCCACAGCGACGTATTTTTTCTGGGAGATCTGGTTTGGAACGATCAGCCGGAGCTTTGGAAGGCACTGCGGACAGAATGGAAGGAGCGGCTGGACAAAGTTACCTTTGAGTATGCGGTCCATGTAGACATCGACCGGACTGGCATGCAGGAGCTGGTTGCGGCGGGAGAGGGCTGAATAGACGCCGTGGATTCCGCTAAAACAGCAGGGCCTGCGGCGGCGTTCTTTTGTGGGTTTGCTGAAAATTGCAGAAATGTAACGAAATTTAACCAATCTGTATCCCTTTGCTATCCGAAAATAGAGTATAATGAAAGTAAATTTCGGAAGGAGGGATTGGATGCGGCAGCCGTCGGTGCGGCGCCGACGGAAAGCGCTGATTTGCTGCGGAATCTGCATGGCGCTGACGGTCGGCATCGCGGCATATACGCTTTTTCTCTCCTGGGGGGAGCCGAATGCGGAAGCTGTAGGGAGTTCCGGCCAGACGCCGGATTTGGGCGGCCCTTCTGTGCCGCCGGAGGATTCCGAATTCCTGCGGACCGAGCCGGTTGAGGTGGATGGTATTGATCCAAGCCTTCCGGTTATCGCACTGACAGTGGACGATTCGGTGACGGCTCTGACATATGAATACTGCCGTGTGATGGAGGAAAACGGCTGTGCCGCCACCTTTTTCACAGTGGGATATCTGGCCGAGGAGGAGCCGGAAACCCTGAAAGTGCTGGCGGAAGCCGGGATGGAGATCGGAAATCACAGCTACAGCCATCAGCAGCTGGTGGGACTCAGCGGGGAGAAGATTTGGCAGCAGGTATCCAAGGCAGACGAGCTGCTGGAGCAGCTCTCAGGCGAGGCGCCTGCGCTGATGCGGCCGCCTTATGGCCGGGTCAATCAGGACGTGCTGGATGCCGCCGGCCATCCGGTGATTTTGTGGAGTGTGGACGCTCAGGATGCGGTGGCCAGTTCTTCAGACGAGGTGCTGAACCGCCTTCTGTCTGCGGAGGACGGCGATATTGTCCGGGTTCACGATGGTATTCCGCTGACGCTGGATGCGCTGGAGGAAGGGCTTCCTGTCCTGCGGGAGGCGGGAATACAGGTGACGACGGTGAGCAATCTGTTTGCCGTGCGGGGATATGTCCTGCAGGACGGCCGGAAGTACCGCGCGCTGCCGGCAGAATGATTTTTAAAAAAATGCGGCCTCTGGAAGAACCGTTTCGGGTTTCTTCCAGAGGCCGCTGCTTTGGCGGGGTATCACAGATCCAACAGATCAAGGACTGCCTGCTTCGGCTGTACGCCGACGGTCTGGGCGGCGATCTCTCCGTCTTTGAAGACCATCAGGGTGGGGATGCTCATGACGCCGTATTCCTGAGCAAGAGCTGGTTCCGCATCGATGTCTACCTTGCAGACCAGAGCGTTGTCGCCAACTGCCTCGGCGACCTCGTCAAGAATGGGCGCCATCATGCGGCAAGGATTGCACCAGGAAGCCCAGAAATCCACTAGAACAGGTTTTTCGGACTGCAGAAGACGGTTAAAGGCCTCAGTAGTTACATGAATTACACTCATTGTAAGGACTCCTTTCGCTAAATCAACTGTTTGTGCTCACAATATTCACACACCAGCATGCCGCTGCTTTCCAGGAAGGATTTTTTGAGATACGGCTCCCGGTTTGTGATACAATTGGGATTTGAGCAGCACTGGCTGCTGCAGGAAGCTCCGCTGAACAGCGGGGAGGCGGGAGCCCTTCCTTCCAGCAGGGTCAGGATCAGGGCCATCCGGGTAAAGACGCCGTACTGCGCCTGCTTGAAATAAACTGCTCTGGGATCCTCATCCACCTCCGGTGTGATCTCGTCAACCCGGGGAAGCGGATGCAGAACCTTCATACCCGGCTTTGCCAGCGACATTTTTTCCGTATCCAAAACATAGACGTCTTTCTGCTCCTGATATTCCTGCTGGGAGGAAAAACGTTCGGCCTGAATTCGTGTCATATAAAGGATGTCCAGTTCACCGATTACCTCTGTGAGGGAAAAAACCTCCTGATAGGGGCATCCGGCACTGTTAAGAACGTTTTTGACGTAGGCGGGTACGGCTAACTGGGCCGTTGAAATCAGGATAAAGCGGTTGCCGGAGAATTTGGTCAGCGCCTTGATTAGGGAATGAACCGTGCGGCCGTATTTCAAATCTCCGCAGATTCCGATGGTGAGATTGTCGAGGCGGCCTTTCTCCCGTACCAGTGTGACCAGGTCGGTCAGGGGTTGAGTTGGGTGA
>CAKXAF010000244.1 GCA_934869045.1 uncultured Nitrososphaerota archaeon
GTCCTTGGCTTTCAGGATGGCCTGCTTATAGTTTTCATGAATGGGGCACTCCTGGCTGACCAGCAGGCAGGTGCCCACTTGGGCGCCGCAGGCCCCCAGGGCATAGGCGGCCAGTAGCTGCCGGCCGTCGGCGATGCCGCCTGCGGCCAGCACCGGGATGGAAACCGCGTCCACTACCTGAGGCACCAGGCACATGGTAGTAATGGAGCCGATGTGCCCGCCGGATTCGCAGCCCTCGGCAACAACGCCGTCGGCCCCGGCCCGTTCCATCCGCTTGGCCAGAGCCACGGAGGGCACCACCGGGAACACCTTGATTCCCGCCGCTTTCCATGCCTCCATGTACTTGCCGGGGTTGCCCGCGCCGGTGGTGACGATTTTGACCCCTTCCTCCACAACGATTCTCGCCAGATCGTCGGCGTTGGGGCTCATGAGCATAATGTTGACGCCGAAGGGCTTATCCGTCAGCGCTTTGGCCTTGCGGATTTCTTCCCGGATCACCTCGCCGGGAGCGGATCCCCCCGCGATGAGGCCCACGCCTCCTGCATTGGAGACCGCCGCCGCCAAATTGGACTCGGCGACCCAGGCCATGCCGCCTTGAAAGACGGGATACCGGATGCCCAGCATCTCGGTCAGTCTTGTCTGAATCATAGAACTCATCCTTTCCAAAGGGCTTAATATTCAAAAACCGCGCCGCCGTAGACCAACCCTGCGCCGAACCCAACGGTGCAGATCCTCTGCCCCCGCCGGATCCGCCCATCCCGGACCGCCTGATCCAGGGCGACAGGGATGCACGCCGAAGAGGTGTTGGCGGATTCGGCAATGTTGCAGATGAATTTCTCCATGGGCAGCTTCAACGCAGACACCGCTGTCTGGATGATGCGCAGATTCGCCTGATGGGGGATGATCCAGTCCAGCTCTTCGGGCTGGATCCCCGCCTTTTCGCAGGCCTTCCGGACAGCCAGCGGCATGGCGGTAACGGCGAATTTATACACCGGCTGACCGGCCATGTAGAGCATTCCAGGCTTGCTGGGCGCAAATCCGTCACAGTCCGCTGTTTTGCGCTGGTTTTGGAGGAAGGGGTTGGGATTGTCCGGCTTGCGGGCGAACAGGGTGCAGGCGCCGGTACCGTCCGCGCCCAGGGCGGAGAAAAAGGGGGCCTCTCCCGCCTCTAACACCACCGCCCCCGCCCCGTCGCCGAAGAGGACGCAGGTGGACCGGTCGGTAAAATCCGTAATTTTGGAAAGGCTCTCCGCTGAGACCAAAAGGATCCGGCGATAGCCGTGCTGCAGGTACATGTTGGCCATGTCCAATCCGTAGACAAAGCCCGCGCAGGCAGCGTTGACGTCCATGGCAATGGCGTTTTTGGCCCCCAGCAGCCCCTGAACAATACATGCCAGGGAGGGGGACTCGTAATCCGAGGTCACCGTGGTACAGAGGATCAGATCCAGCTCCGCGGCCTCCGTGCCCGCACTTTCCAGGGCGGACTTCGCGGCGTTTACAGCCATTTCATAGGTCGGCCCGTCGGCAAAATGGCGTTTTCGGATGCCGGAGTGCTTCACGATCCATTCGTCGGAGGTGTCTACGATCGCGGTGAAAGCCTCGTTGTCCACCACGGTTTCCGGCAGATAGGAGCCGGTGCCCAAAATGTGAATTCCCATCTTTGTTCCTCTCTTTTTCAAGGCCATGTGCGGCATTCTGAATGGAAACGAGCCGTTTTCCCTTGCAAAACGGCCCAGGATTTGTTATAGTTATGAAAGAGTCCCACGTTTTGGGACCCATTTGATCTCTTTTCATTGTATCGATTTGTACCCGTTTTGTCAACATTTTTTCCCAGTGATTCTACCCGGACCGGTCCTTCTGTTCATCCTTTTACAGAAAAGTCACAAATCACAATTTGCATGGAAGGGGATGAACCGGCTTATGAAGGGCGCGGGGTTTTACGAAAGGATTGTTTGTAAATGAATGCATTTCTGTTTTCCGGTCAAGGATCCCAGACTCCCGGCATGGGGACTGAGCTTGCCGCCGGCTGCCCCGAGGCAAAGAAGGTCTTTGAAGCAGCTTCGGATGTGCTGGGATTCGACCTGCTGAAGCTCTGTGCGGAAGGCTCACCGAAGGAACTGGCTGTTACAGAGGTGGCCCAGCCGGCGATCATGGCGACCTCCCTTGCCGCCTTTGCCTGCGTGAGGGAGGCAGGGATCCCCTTTTCGGCGGTGGCGGGCCACTCCTTGGGCGAGTACGCTGCCATGGTGGCGGCGGATATGCTCCCCCTGGAGGAGGGCTTCGCCTTGATCCGCCTTCGGGCGGAGGCTATGGGCCGTTGCGCCGCAGCCGGGGCGGACGGAGCCATGGCGGCTATCGTCGGCTCCGACGAGGAAACGGTGGCAGGGATCTGCGCGGAAACCGAAGGCTATGTGGTTCCGGTCAATTTCAACGCCCCTTCCCAGACGGTGGTGGCCGGCGAGAAGGCAGCGGTGGTCTCTGTTTCCGCCAAATTCGCCGAAATGGGCAAACGGGCGATTCCCCTGGCCGTAGCCGCCGCTTTTCATTCCAGGCAAATGCAGCCCGCCGCCGCCGAGTTTCTTCCGGAAGCGGAAAAATTTACCTTCCGGATGCCGTCGGTGCCATTTTATTCGAACCTCACCGGCGCGCCCATAACCGGCGTGGACGGCATGGCCGCACGCCTGGCGCAGCACATCGTCTCACCGGTATTATTCACCAAAGAGCTTGCCGCCATGCAGGCCGACGGGATCAGCACCTACGTGGAGCTGGGTCCGGGAAAGGTCCTGGCCGGACTGGTCAAAAAGACCCTCAAGGACGTTACGGTTCTCAACGTGGAGAACCAAAAAACCCTGGATAAGGCCCTGGAAACCCTCAGAGGCTGATTTTTGGAGAGAGAAGGATTTAAATGAAAGCAATGAAATTGACTCCCGCCTTTAAGGACTATCTTTGGGGTGGCACCAAGCTGCGGGACGAGTTCGGCAAACTGTGCGATTACGATAAGGTCGCGGAAAGCTGGGAGCTTTCCTGCCACAAGGACGGCAATTCCGTTATCGCGTCCGGTGAATTTGCCGGAACATCGCTGGCGGACTATATCGCCGGGGCGGGGAAGGAGGTCCTTGGCTCTCATTGCGCAAAATTTGAGAATTTCCCGATTCTTATTAAGCTCATCGACGCCAAGGACAATCTTTCCGTCCAAGTCCATCCGGACAACGACTACGCCCTACGGGTAGAGGGGGAGTACGGCAAGACCGAGATGTGGTATGTAGTGGACTGTGATCCCGGCGCGTCGCTGCTCTATGGCTTCCGTCGGGAGATTTCCAAGGAGGAGTTCCGCCGGCGCATTGAGAACAACACCCTGCTGGAGGTCGCGAACCGGGTGGAGGTTCACCCCGGCGATGTATTCTTCATCGAGGCGCGGACCCTTCACGCCATCGGGAGCGGCATCCTCATCGCGGAGATCCAGCAGAACTCCAACACCACCTACCGGGTCTACGATTACGGCCGGGTGGGAGCGGACGGAAAGCCCCGGCAGCTTCATGTGGAGAAGGCCCTGGACGTCACCCGCCTGACCCCGCCGGACCGGCCCTGCGGACGCCCGCAGGCTGCGCCGGAGTCCTTTGGCGGCTGCACCTCTCTGCTTCTGGCGGAGTGTGAATATTTCACGGTCCGGGAGCTGGAAATTTTCTCCCGTGCGGAGCTGACCG
The DNA here is from genome assembly GCA_934869045.1 of uncultured Nitrososphaerota archaeon. GTDB lineage: Bacteria > Bacillota > Clostridia > Oscillospirales > Ruminococcaceae > Merdivicinus. Next base: position 3,705 of record CAKXAF010000244.1, read on the forward strand.
CCGATGAGACTTCCTTCCATTCCCTGTTGGTGCTGGACGGCAGCTTCACGCTGTCCATGGATGGTGAGGAGATGCCTTTGAAAAAGGGGGACAGCGTGTTCGTCCCCGCGGCCGCCGGAACCTATGCCCTCACTGGCAGCGGGAAAGTCGTTTTGACCACAGTTTAACGAGATGAGCGAGTTTTATCAGGCCGTTTATCAGCTGGTGCGGCAGATTCCTCCGGGAAGGGTCGCCGCGTATGGTCAGCTGGCTTTCCTTCTGGGAAGGCCCCGTGCGTCCCGCGTTGTAGGAAGCGCCCTCCACATCGCGCCGGACGATGTCCCCTGCCACCGGGTCGTGGACCGTGCGGGCCGGACCGCTCCGGTTTTTTCCCAGACCGGAGCAGACCTTCAGCGGATGCTTTTAGAGGAAGAGGGCGTGGAATTCCTGCCCGATGGCCGCGTTGATATGGAGCATTTTTTGTGGAACCCCTGAGAGTCAAGCGGGTTTTGGGTCAAGCCTTTTTCAAAAGGCTTGCGGGGTACTCAGG
>CAKXAF010000245.1 GCA_934869045.1 uncultured Nitrososphaerota archaeon
CTTCTCACCGGAACGGCCTACGGCATCCTGACCATTCCCATCGGGCTTGTCCCCGGCGGCCTGCTGGCTGGACTTTCCGCCAGAACGCTTCTCTCCTGCCTGCTCCCAGTCCTGCTTTTCAGCCTGGCGCTGGCCTGCGGTATTCGGTTCCGCCGCAGCGCCGCCGTCCGCGCGGTGGGGCTGCTTGGCCGTGGGATGCAGGCACTGAGCATCCTGCTGTTTCTCCTGACCGCAGTGGGAATTTTCTGGGAGCTTCCCGCCCTGGCTGATCCGTCCCGGGTCAGCGAAATCCTGTTGATTATCCTCCGGGTCACCGTTGTAATCTGCGGCTCTCTTGCCGCTGTCAGCGTACTGCTGCGGCTGGCGAAAAAGCCCATTCTCCGGCTGTCACAGCTGCTGGGCGTCAACGAGTACGCCGTGGCGGGCCTCCTGATGACCACTGTCACAAGCCTGGCCATGGCGGCGGTGTTCGAGCGGATGGACCGCCGCGGCAAGGTCTTCAATGCCGCCTTCGCCGTCAGTGGAGCCTTTGTTTTCGGTGGACAGCTGGCCTTTGTCTCCGCCGCAAGGGAGGCCATTATCCCCGCGTATGTGCTCTCCAAGCTGATCGGAGGCATAACGGCTGGAATTTTGGCGCTATGCCTTTGCCCCCGGACGGATCCTTCCAGATGCGCCGCTGTTCTTCAGGAAAACCAGTCCTGACAAACCCCCGGAAAGGTTCTGAAAAACCTCCCCGGGGGTCTTTTCTTTTTGCGTATGGGGGCGGGCTTTCGAGGCAGGATTCCGCCATTTGAACAAGCCTGGCCCCCTTAAAACTGCCGTTCCATCTCGCCGCGCAGCCGCTTGATGATCCGCTTTTCCAGCCGGGAAATATACGACTGGGAAATGCCGATCCGGTCGGCGACCTCCTTCTGTGTCTGCTCTGGCTGGCCGCTGAGTCCAAAGCGGAGCTGCATGATCAGCTTTTCCCGGCTGTCCAGAGATTCGATGCAGCGGTTCAGCACCGATCGCTCCGCTTCACTCTCCATCTCCCGGTGAATGCTGTCCTCTTCCGTCCCCAAGATGTCCGACAGCAGCAGCTCATTGCCGTCCCAGTCCACGTTCAGCGGTTCATCCAGGGACACCTCCTCCTTCTGCCGGCTGCTTTTCCGCAGATACATGAGGATCTCGTTTTCAATGCAGCGGGAAGCATAGGTTGCCAGCTTGATGTTCTTCTCCGGCGAAAAGGTGTTGACCGCCTTGATCAATCCAATGGTACCGATGGAGATCAAATCCTCGATATTGATGCCCGTACTTTCAAATTTCCGCGCGATGTATACCACCAGCCGCAGATTATGGGTAATCAGCGTATTCCGCGCCGCGCCCGGGTCGGTGGAAAGCTCCTCAAAGGCCCGGCGTTCCTCCTCCCGGTTGAGGGGCGGAGGAAGGGTCTGGGGACCGTTTATGTAATCGCATCGGGTCTGCCACCCGATTTTGCCCAGCAGCCATCCGGCAAACCGGCAGAGCGCTCTTTTACCTGCGTCAAACATGATTGCGTCCATTCCTTTCGGTTGAGCATAGGCGTTTCCTTTCCTGTCCGGCATTTGGAACGTCCGCCGCTGTAATTTCCATGGGGCCTGACACTGCCTGATACTCTCCGTCCGACAGCCGCTGCCCTGCCAGGGCCAGGATACAGGGAACCGCTTCGCTCCCCTCCGGCCGGAATACGTCCGGCTCCAGGCCGCAGAGCATCCGCGCTCCCCCCACGGATTCACAAGGCAAAAACCGCAGCCGGGTCTCCCACCCGGTCCCGCTGAGAGACGCCGCCTTTTTCGGAGAAGCCAGAACCTCCAGAACCTCCGCGGGAATCAATCCCACCAGCAATTCCCTTTGGCAGAGGACCACCGGCAGCCCTCCCGGGCCGCGCAGACGGTTTCCCGTGTCCAAAAACACGCTGCACGCCGTCTTTTTCCCGCCCAGTTCGATTTCAGCCCGGTATATCAGCCTATCCGGAACCCTCCGATCCCGGAAAAAGGCTATCAACCGGACCGCTCCATAGGCGAGGATGGTGGAAAGCGCCAAAGTCAGCGCTGGGATATGGTAATAGACCGTGCCATTGCGGATGGTGAGCCGCGGGGGCGCGGCAATCAGCCAAAGGGCGATCATACACCCTGCAAACAGAAAGTTTGCTCCAAAAAAGAAGCCCATTCGTTTGCAGAAGCGCCGCCACCCGCCGTATCCTCCTGCGATCCAGGTGATAGCCGCCGCCAGCCCCAGCTTTTCCAAAAGCAGTACAGGGAAGGGTAATTCGGGCAGCAGTATCATCAGGGAGGCAATTCCTCCGACCAGGGAAGCCAGTCCTCTCCGCCAGCCGGAACTCCGGCTCTCCGCCAGCCGCTCCGCGGCCAGAAGCAGGAACCAGGTGATATAAAGATTCAACGCGATCAGAACATCCACATAGATCGTAACAATGAATCATCCCCCCTGTCCTGCGTCCGATACTACCATTATATCCAAGAAGGCTGGAAAAATATGTCGGTTTCCGGGAGCCGTCCCTCCCGAAATCGGGCTGCCCTTTTTGTCGGAAACTACCAGATGGGCTGACTTTTTATGACAAATGTGTTATAATATTCGCAAAGGCTTCCCAAAGAATGCTACCGTACTGGCAAATTTTAACCTGCTAAAAGCTGGACCGCAGCCTTCAATTCGGCGCGGGCCAGCCGTGCCCAAATGTTGATTTTTCCCATTTCCAATGGCCCCAGGCCGGAAAGGCAGCTCATGATGAAACGCAAACAGCGAAAAGCGGCCGCCGCCGTGATCGTCCTCCTGAACCTTCTCCTTCTTGGAGCCTGTGCGTGGGCCGTTTCCGCCCTTGTGCGCGGCCCTGCAGAGGCTTCCTCCTCTTCCCCGCCGGAAGGATCGGTTTCCGCCCGCCCCGAAGCCTCTGATGCCGCGCCCAGCGCCGGCTTGGAGGAGCAAAGCCTTTTGGAAAGCTCTGTTCCGGCTGATCCATCCCTTTCCGGCCTCTTTGGTAACAGCTACGCAGAAGCCCGGGATATCCTGGATTCCATGACGGTCTCGGAGAAGCTGGGACAGCTTCTCCTCACCGGCGTGCCGGACAAAGAAGCCCTCAGCACCATCGAGGGTTGTCAGCCTGCTGGCTTCGTTCTCTTTGCCAAAAATTTTGAGGGGCTCTCCGCCAACGGCGTTCGTTCCATGCTCGCCGAATACCAGTCCCATGCCAAAATCCCCATGGTTTTCGCCGTAGATGAGGAAGGCGGCAGCATCGTCCGGGTCAGCAAATACCCCGCTCTCCGCGAAAAGCCCTTTCCCTCTCCGCAAACCCTTTACGCCCAGGGCGGGCTGGAGGCCCTGAAGGCTGACGCGGCAGAAAAATCCGCCTTTCTGCTGGATCTTGGCATTCAGCTGAACCTCGCCCCAGTATGCGACATAACAGCGGAGCCCTCCGCTTATATCTATCCACGGACCTTCGGCCTGCCCGCAGCGGAAACGGCACAGTGTGTCCGCGCGGTTGTCTCCGCCATGGGAGAGGCCGGTATCTCCAGCTGTCTGAAACACTTTCCTGGCTATGGCGGCAATTTGGACACCCACACCGGTATGTCCGTGGACAGCCGGCCCCGGGAGACCTTTGATACAGCGGACTTTCTCCCATTCCAGGCGGGAATCGACGCAGGTGCGGATACCGTGCTGATCTCCCACAACATCGTTTCCTGCATGGATGCGGAGCTCCCTGCCTCCCTTTCCCCGGAGGTCCACCGGGTGCTGCGGGAGGGGCTGGGCTTTTCCGGGATCATTGTCACCGATGACCTGGAAATGGATGCCGTCCAAGATTATGCCGGAACGGAGAGTCCCGCCGTTCTCGCCCTCCGGGCAGGAAACGACCTAATCCTCTACAAACAGCTCCATCAGGCCTACTACGACCTGGCGGAAGGCTGGGAGGCGGGCGCCATCTCTGCCGAACAGGTGGATGCCGCCGTGCTCCGCGTGCTGGCCTGGAAGCTGGAACGTGGAATTATTGTAAAGCAGCCTTAAAAGCCGCAAAAAAAGCTTCGCCCCATTTTTAAGAAATGAGGCGGGGAAGGGCGGCGAATGGAACACAAAACAAAAGGCTCCTCCTTCCAGTGGAAAAGAGGAGCCTTTTTATTTTCGGGTTTATCTGCCGAACTGGCTGTTGTAAGCCATGCAGAGCTTATTCATATTGTTGGTCATCATATAGCAGGCAATCAGC
>CAKXAF010000246.1 GCA_934869045.1 uncultured Nitrososphaerota archaeon
AGCGGAACAGCTTGGGTTCCGAGAGAAAAATGACCTGCTCAAGGCCAAGGGTTTTGAGAATCATGTTGATGATGCCGGTATCCAGGGCCAGGAGATTGTTGAAGATCGCGCTGATGATGACCCAGGAAAGAAAATGGGGGAGGTAGGAAACCGTCTGGCTGAACCGCTTGTAGCCCAGAGAGCGGCATTCGTTGATGAGAATCGCCAGGATAATCGGCAGAGGCCAGCCGAAAAGCAGGCGGTAAAAATTGATGAGGATGGTGTTGCGCAGCACCTGCAGAAACTGCGGCGTTGCGAACAGTGCCTCGAAGTGTTTCATCCCGACCCAGGTGCTTCCGGTAATGCCGCCTTTCAGGGTGAAATCCCGGAAGGCGATCTGGATGCCGTAAATCGGCACATAACGGAACCAGATGAGGATGACGAGGGCGGGCAGCACCATGAGGTACACCTGCCAGTTGGAGCAGATGCTTTTCCACAAGCGGGAACGCTTTTTTGCGGCAGCGGAAGTTTTTTCCTGTTTCTGGACAGCGGTCATAGAAGCGGCTCCTTTCCCGGAAAATTCTCAGGCGGAAAGGGCCTCCCTTCCGGCAGGAGGCCCTCGCCGGTTTTTGGTCAGTCCTGGGGGCGCGCAAACGGGCAGGACAGCACGCAGACTTCTGCTGTGGCGGGGCGGTATTTCTGAATGGGGTCTTTGCGCTGGAGGGCTTCCGCGAGAGCCTCCGGCGTAATCTCCTCCGGACGCTCATCCTGCTGGGAACCGATGTATTGGAAACCGTCTGCTCCAACCAGGGCGTGGAGGGAGGACCACTCGCACCGCACCGAATCAATGGAGGAATAGCGGAAGGTTTGGCCTTCCACGAGAATGTCCGCGCCGTTTTCCACGCTGATAGCCCGGATGGGGCACTGCTCCGCGCAGCGGCGGCAGGCGGCACAGGTCTCCTGAACCGGCTGGAAGTCGCGGACAGGATCGGCGTCCATAGGGGCGTCGGTGATGACGGCGATAAAATTCTGGTTCATGCCGTATTCCGCAGTGACGGAGCGGCCGTTGAGGGTGGGGGTGGAAAGTCCGGCGGCTGCGGCTTCCAGGGCGCAGCAGGTCGGACCATAAAGGGGCCCCCGGGGGCTGCCGACCATGGTTCCGACACCGATGGGGTCATAGCTGTAAGCGGCTTCGTATCCGGCGGCCTGGAGGTGCTTCACCAGGCTGTATGCCATGTGGCCCAGCATCCGCTGGGACTCATACTGGACGAAGACATAGGGGCCGACGGCCTCGGCGGGCTTTTTCTCCGTGCGTTCCACCACGGGGGCCGGGTAATGGAGACCCAGGACGATGACGCTCTTGGCGCCGGGGATGTAATCCGAGGTGCTCTTTAGCTGGCGGTGGTCCACGGTGATTTCCGGCTCATAACGGTAGAATCGGGGCTTTTTGTCGGTGACCCGGTAGAGTTCCTCGCCTTCCTTGATGATTTTCACCTGAGCGGCAATGGAGTCCACCCGTTGGGCCGGCGCGATGCCAACCAGGTCCGCACCCTCGTCCCTGGCCCACTTTTTGACCAGCTGCGCCAGGGGCTTGCGGAGGTCGCCGCTCTTTTTGCAGATGCGGATGGCGTCGGGCATGGAGCCGCTGCACAGAATGGCTTCGAACTGGACGCCCTTTTCCGGATCCAGCTCCAGGCCGATGGCGGCAGCCAGGGCCTTGCAATCGATGGCCGATTGGGACATGGCGGTGTAGCCCAGATACTCCCAGTCCCGGACGATGTCGTAGGCGCAGAAATGGAGATTGAAACCGGCAATGCGGATATAGTCCCCAGCGTTGGCGTTTTTCGCCAGCTTGTATTCGTCGGCAAGCAGGAGAACAGAGACGCCGTCCGGCAGGTACTTCTTTACGTCGATGCCGGCCTTTTCCAGGGTTCCGGCGGAGATTTGGCAGCAGTAATCGATGTTCCAGCGGGCGGCCTGGGCGGCGGCGCGGTCCAGCACGCCCCGGTGCATGGGAAGATCGGTGGCTACACTGTGGCGCTTGCGGCGATAGACCCGGGTATAAGCAGGATCTTTTACCCGCAGGTGCTTGGGCAGGCAGACACGGAGGCAGACGCCGAATTCGCCGCCGCGGATGCCGTGCTCCTTGACTGCCTTGGCGATGACGTCTTCGGTGACAACCGGGGGGATCTCCAGGTTGAGATCCAGGTCGAAATGCTCGCCCCAGGCGCAGCGCCAGAGGTTTTTGTTGGCAAATTTATGGTCCTTGCCCTCGATGACCACGTTTTTGACGCCGTTGACCTCCTGACGGTAGGCGTCGGTGGGACAGTTGCGGATACACTCGCCGCACATGTCACAGAGCTTTTCGTCGTGGTACAGAGGGGTGGGTTCCAGATCGGCGTCGGTAATGATGGAGATGAAGCGGTTGCGCGCGCCGTATTCCGGAGAGATGCTAAGGCCGTTCCAGCCCAGCTCGGTAAGGCCGGCGGCTACTGCCGCGTAGATGTGGGACATATCCGGGGCGAAAACCGCGTCCAGCTCCTTGTAGGAACGATAGCGCCAGATGTTGGAGCTGGCGATGGGGATCGCGTCGTAGCCCTCTTTGTCCAGCTCATGGGCGATGCGGTAGGAGAGCATATCCAGGCGGTCGTTCATGATGTACTGAATACTGTAGGGGCCGATGTCCTGGGGTTCGGGCTCGCCTCCCAGCTCGATAGCAGCGTCCGGGTGGTGGACGGCGCAGACGATAACGGTTTTGGCGTGGGGCATGATGCCCTGGGGACTCATCATAATGGGCGCGCCGGAGAAACGTTCAATGTTGGCGATGCCGACCATGTCCGCACCGATTTGAAAGGCGAAATCCTTAATATGCTGTGTCATTTCATAATTCATAAAAATCACCTCAAGTTTTATTGTTGTTTGTATACTATGCTGGACTTTCTAAAACTATTATAGCGATTTTTACACGGATTTCCTATAAGAAAAAATACCGATTTTATGGGAGAAAATCACTTTCTTCACGAAAACAGCGCAAAAAATGTACAAAATGCCCTTTGGTATGACGAAAAGAGCCGCAAATCTATCTGATACAGCAAAAACAGACGCCGTAAGCGATTGACCGCTTACGGCGTTTCAGACTGTGGTGGGAAGGCTCTGAGTGGCGGCGCCTTATTTGCGCACTTGCCTGGCTACCCGGCTGCCGGGGGCTGGAGGCAGCTCCGCGCCATCCGAGGCACAGTGATGTGAACCGTTGTGCCTCCGGTTTCATTGCGGAGGAAGGTGATCGTGAACTGGTCCTTGTAATAGAGAGCCAGGCGGTCCCGGACGTTGGCAATGCCGAAGCCGAGCTTCTCCCGGCTGTTCAGACGGTCGAAGGAGTCCTCGTCCATTCCCATGCCGTCATCTGAAATGGAGAATTGAATGGAATCGTCCCGGAGTACCGCGTTCAGCCGGATGGTCCCCCTGCGGTCCGGCTTTTCATAAATTCCGTGGATCACCGCGTTTTCGATAAAGGGCTGGAGAATCAGACGCATCACCGGCTCCGCCTGGAGAGAGGGGACGGCGTCCTCCACAAAGGAGATCCCGTCGTTAAAGCGGGCGTTCATAATGCCAACATAGGCGCGGGCCAGTTCCACCTCCTGCCGGATCGTCACCCATTCCGCGCCCTTGCTGAGGGTCAGCCGGAAAAAGCGGCTCAGCGTTTCCAGAAATTTTGCCACGTCCGGCGCGCCGCCGCGGATTGCCATCCACTTGGCGCTCTCCAGAGTGTTATAGAGAAAGTGCGGCTTCATCTGTTCGTAAAGAAACGCCACCCGGGTCTCCTGTTTGGCCAGCCGCTCCCGGTAGACGTCGTTGATCAGGGTGTCGATGCGCCGGACCATATCGTGGAAGGTGTCTTGAAGCACGCGGATCTCCCGCGTACTGCTGCATCCGGGGACCGGCTGGTAGTCCCCGTCCCTGACCCGGATACAGAGAGCTGTCAGATCCCGAAGCTCCCGTACCAGTCCGTCGGCTACAAAGTGGGCGGTAGCCAAAATGCCGGCCGCGGTCAGCGCGAGAAACAGCAGGTAGTACCAGACAATCGAAAGGCCTTCCCGGCGGAACTGCCGAACCGGCACCAGGGCGTGGATTTTCCAGCCGCCGCTGCCAAGGCTGCTCCGCTGATAGTGACACTCCCCGTAGC
>CAKXAF010000247.1 GCA_934869045.1 uncultured Nitrososphaerota archaeon
CTTATAGACATTCTCCAATGTTACGAAACTGCTCATATGATCCCCCCGTCACGCGTCTATGTACCAGCCGGATGGTTTCAAGCCCCAAAATCCCTGATTTTATTATACAGCCCGCGCCAAATAAAAAGCCTGAACAAATTGGGGGAAATCTGTGAATTTTTGTAAGAAAGAAATGGATTGCCCCCTCCGCCGCCCAGATTCGGAAGTCTCCGCCGGAAAAGAGTGCGGCGCCGGACACTCGCCGAATGTCCAGCGCCTGACAAGGCTCTACAACAGCCGCCTGAAAATCCAGACAGCCGTCTTTACCGCCTTTCCCGCGGCTCAAAATAACAGCAGCCGTCCACCTTAGCGCTGGCGGGAACGGCGCTTCCGCTTCGTGTGCAGTACCCATCCTGCTGATAGGCGCAATCCTTGCCGCAGGGCACCAGATTCATCTTTCACTCCCCCTTTCGCCATACGGCATCCCGAAAATCCGCGCTGTCTTTATTGTTTAAGGAACCCGCCGCATTATGCATGCTGTTTCAAAACCTGTTTCCAGATTTTCGTATCCGAAAAATCCGGCGTTTCTCTGATATTTTGCCGCTTTTCCGCCAAACTAACCTTGAAATGCACGGCGAACGGGAGGAATACGTTTGAAAAAATACATCATCCTGGCAGCAGTCGTCCTGTCCGTAATCGGCGGCGTCCTGCTGCTTCCTGCGGCGGCGGAAGTACGGAAACCGGAGGTCGAGGTCATCACCATGAAGGAATATCCCTACACCGAGACCCTGACCGTCAACGGGACGGTAGAGGAGCTTCGGAAAAAGGAAGTGATTCTCCGGTATCCGGTCGTACCGGATCAGATCCTCGTCGAGGTGGGCGACACCGTTTCTTACGGCGATGTGATCGCCACCGTGGACACAGAAGCTACCAAACGCGCAGTCCTGAGCTACGCTGCCGAATATGCAGACGCCCTGCCTGGCGGCCTTTTTCCGGATGGGCTGCAGACCGTGCTGGCAGCGGTGGACGCGGACGAGCTTTTTGAAACCTTGGAGCTTCCTGCCAAAATTCTCTCCCCGGCGTCGGGGACCCTCACCTCCCTTTCTCTAACCGAAGGGGAGCTTTTTCTGCCGCAGTCCGCGGCGGCGGCCGTCTCCGTGCTGCATCCGCTCCAGCTCCGCCTCGCGGTAAGCGAAAACGACATCGGCCGTATCCTGCCCGGCCAGCACATCCTCTTTACCACCTCCGCGGTAGAGGGCGGCGCCTTTGCCGCCACAGTCAAACGGATTTTTCCCACTGCCTATCAAAAACTCAGCGGGCTTGCCTATGAAACAGTGGTGGATGTTACCGCCACCGTGGTGGATGACTTTGACGTCCTCCGCCCCGGCTACTCCGTCCGGGCAAAAATAGCCTGCGGCGAGGAGGAAACGCTGCGGCTCCTTCCCTATGAAGCTATCTTGCAGGACGCCGCCGGAACGGAATACGTCTATGTTTATAAGGATGGCTCCGTTCAGCGACGGGACATCAAGACCGGGGTGGAGCTGTCCACCTCGGTGGCTGTCACCTACGGCCTCAGTCCATACGAACAGGTAGTCCTCAACGCATCCAGCGTCAAAGAGGATGGGCCCGTCCGTCTGAAATCCAGCCGGTAAAGGAGGAGACTATGGAATCCATCAAAGATGCCTGGCGCAGCATTTTCCGCCAGCCTTCCCGCTCGATTCTCACGGTTCTGAGCATTGCCATCGGCGTGTTTTCGGTGTTGATCATCGGAACCATCAGCGACCTGGGCACCGGCGCGGTGCGCAGTGAGCTGGACAGCCTGGGAATGCGCGGAATCACCATCAATACGGAAAGCGGCAGCGGCTGCCTTCTCACAGAGGAAGAACTGAACCTGGTCCAGACCGCCGCCGGGGTAGTGGAGGCCACGCCCCTGACCTACAGCTACACCGAGGTCCTGGTCAGGGGCAGCGAAATCAAAGGGATGGTCTGGGGGGTCGATGCCAACGTGACCCGCATTATCTCCCTGAATCTTCTTTACGGCCGAACCATCAGCCGGGCGGATGTCCTTGCCGGCAACCGGGTCTGCCTGGTGGAGCAGAGCTTTGTCCAGGAAATGTACCGCCGGGACAACGCTGTGGGCAAGACCCTCCGCATTCGCTTAAACGGGCGGGATGAGGAATTCACCATTATCGGCGTCGTGGAGGCCGGGGGGAACATCCTCCAGAGCTTCATGGGGGATTATGTACCGATGTTTCTGTACCTGCCCTACACGGCCCAGCAGGAATGTACCGGCCGTCAGGGCTTCGACCGCATTGCTGTCCAGCTGAAGGACGGCGCCGACGCCGCCCGGGTGGGCACGCTGCTCTCCCGATCCCTGGACAGCCGTTTCGGCCAAAGCGGCGCGATCAGCGTGGACAACTTCAGCCAGTATGCCGACCAGTTTACCGGTATCTTGGACACGGTTTCCACGGTTCTCTCCGTCATCGCGGGAATCAGCCTGCTGGTAGCCGGGCTGTCCATTATGACGGTAATGCTCTCCTCAGTGGGGGAGCGGACCCGGGAAATCGGAGTAAAAAAGAGTATCGGGGCCTCTTCGGCCATTATCGTCCGGGAATTTCTCCTGGAGGCCGGCTTCCTTTCCCTGCTGGGCAGCATCGCCGGAACCGGGGCAGGGATTCTCGCAGGATGGCTCGGCTGCCTGCTGATGGGAATCCCCTATTCTGTACGGCCAGGGCTGATCGCCGCATGCATCGGCTGCGCACTGCTGACAGGAATGATCTTCGGGGCCTACCCGGCCAAAAAGGCGGCGGCTCTCCGCCCCGTAGAAGCCCTGCGCCACGAATAGCCACAACCCGGCAAAGGCCGCCTCTCACGATTTAGCTGTCTGCATCTTTTGTTTTTCCAATACAAAAGCCGCGAAACCAGGTTCGCGGCTCAGGATTCTGTTTTCAGGAAAGGGTGATCACCCGGTTCTCCTCCAACGCCTTTTTCCCGGCAAGGGTGATCTGAAAGGCCCGGTAGGCGTCCTCCATCGTGGGATTTCCTTTTTCCCGTCCCTCGATCATACAGATGAGGCACTGCATCTGCGCCCACATATTTTTGTAGATGCTGGGGTTGTTGATGGTATGATAGGTCCTGGTCTGCGCATCGTAGTACTCGATGAGGTCCCCTTCCTCCCGGTCAGAACGGCGGTCGCACTGCAGCACCAGGCGGATACGGCCCTTTGTACCGCAGAACTCCTTGAGATTCTGCGCGGCCACCGTCTCGGCCCAGCCGGCCTCGTAATAGGCGGCTCCACCGTTGGAAAGCGTCATGGTCAGCAGCCCGTAATCGAGATGTCCGTCCGGGACCGTATCCCCGATCCTGGCCCCAATTCCTCCGATAGACGTGATCTCACACCCGGTAAACCACCGGATAACGTCTACATAATGGACGCCGCAGTCCACAAAAGGAGGGCAGTCCTCCATCAGACGCCCATAACGGGCTTTGTTCATAATATGATGATTCTGCACCATCCGGATGAGCCGCACGTCGCCGATGGCCCCCTCCCGGATCATCCCGGCGACCCGGTTGTAGGTGGAGTTGTGCCGTAGGATGTGGGCGATGAGCACCTTGGACTGCGATGCTTTGACCAAGCGGTAGAACTCCTCCGCCGCAGCGGGATCCGCTACCGTCATAGGCTTTTCGCAGAGGACGTGCTTTCCGGCCGCCAAGCAGTCCCGCAGGATCGGCAGATGCGAATCGGCGTACGTGGCGATGATCACGATGTCCACGTCCTGCCGCTTTAGATATTCCCGATAGTCCGTCGCCCAGGATTCCGCACCGTATTTCCGCGCGAACAGCCTGGCGGTTTCCGCGTGGATGTCCACCACGCCGGCCACCCGGATCTCCTCCCGGTAGTAGATTTCTTCGATATGGGACTGCCCGATATGCCCGCAGCCGATCAGAACAACCCCGTATTTTCCGTTTTCCATCTGATAGAACTCCTTTGGGGATTCTCTGCAGCAATCCCATTTTTCTGCCTTATTTTACACGATTGCCGGCAAAAAAGCAACTCCCTCTTTTCGGTTTCGGTGGTTCTCTTTTGATTTTCGTGATTGTGAAACAAAAATGAACATTTTGGAAAACGGCTGTTGGCCAAAACGTTTTGTGCTATAATAACC
>CAKXAF010000248.1 GCA_934869045.1 uncultured Nitrososphaerota archaeon
GGGCAAAGGACAGGCCCACTGCCATGCCTTCCGGGATGTTGTGAAGGGTAACGGCCAGCACCAGGAGGGTGGTGCGTTTCCAAGAGGAGCTGCTGCCCTCCGGGGCGCTGGAACCGGGGTGCAGGTGGGGAAGCAGCCGGTCCATCAGCAGCAGAAAGCCCACGCCCAGCAGAAAACCGCCCGCAGCGGGGAGCCAGCCGATCTGACCAGCCTCTTCGGCAGCTTCAATGGCGGGGACCAGCAAGCTCCAGACCGAAGCCGCGATCATGACTCCGGCCGCGAAGCCCAGAAAGATACGCTGCACGCCGGGCCGTACGGATCCCCGGAAGAAAAAGACCAGCGCCGCGCCCAGAGAGGTCATCAAAAAGGTGAAGCCAGTGCCCAAAAGGGCCCACAAAATCGATTGTTTCATAGGATGCTCCTTTCAGCGAATTTCCGGCTGATTTTGGGAGAGGGGGAACTCGTAAAGGCGGAACCATTTCAGGCCGGGAACGTTCAGCCCAAGGTCCACCGTCCCAGCCAGGCGGAACCCGGCGCGCTCGTAGAGGGAGATCGCCCGGGAATTGCCTGTGAAGGCGTCCAGACGGACGGTCCGGCAGCCGGTATCCCGGCCGTGGCGAAGGGCAAATTTCAGCAGCAGGCGGCCGGCCCCCCGTCCGGAGCAGGCTGGATCCACCGCCAGGGTGTGGATCACCAGCACCTCGTCGTCCGCCGCCGGTACGCTCCAATCGCCCTTGCGATAGGCAGGGGCCTGCCGGTGGTTGAGAACCATGGTCCCGGCCAGGAGGCCGCCGTTTTCCAGAAGCCAGAGAGTTCCGGCGGAAATGGCGGCCTCTGCGGTTTCCGGGGTGGGGTAGAAGCCGTTGCGCCAGCCGCAGGGATTGACAGGCTGACGTTCAAACCATAGGTTGATGCGGAACCAGAAGGCGCCCACCGCCGGGAGATCCTCCGGCCCTGCCAGGCGGACGCGGAACTCCGGGATCCGGGGGTAATCCGGGGGGAGGAGGGGCGGATGCTCCCGCAGCCAGCCCAGAAGCGCCGCCTGTTCGTTGGGACAGTCCCCGGCGATTACCGCCTGAAGCAGCTCCTCCAGAGCAAAGCCGACGGCCCGGCCCGCAGGAACTCCGGCCGCCATCAGATCCTGACCGGTGACAGCCAGGGCGTCCAGGGAGAAGCACTCCCTCCTGGCGAGAATGGCCCGGGCCATCCTCGCCAGGAGGTCCAACTGAGGGCGGCGGTCGGATACGTTCAGATTCTGGGCGGAATTGTCCGCACGCTTTACCTCCAAAAGGGCGAAAAAGTCCTCCGGCCCCAGGGCGCGCAGCCAGCGGCGGATGGAGGCGTCCTCCGGGAGGATGGAGGCGTCGTGCCATTCCGTTAGGGTCCGGACACGGCGGGTGGTTTCGCCGTCCATCCGCAGGCGGCGCAGGACTGCGGCCGCAATAGCGGCGGAAACTGCCGGATGGCCCTTGAAGTGGCCCCGGCCGGTTTCGTCCAGGAAAAAGCGCGCCGGCTTTCCGGCGTCGTGGAGCAGCATGGTCAGGCGGAGCACCGGATCCGGACGAGTCGCTTCCAGCGCGCGGATGGTGTGCTCGTAAATATCCCAGAGGTGGTAGGGGGTGCGCTGGTCAAAGCCGCGGAGGGGCTCCAGCTCCGGGATTACCACGGTGAAAACCTCGGGGAAGGCGCGGAGAATTTTCCCGGCGGCAGGCCCGCAAAGAAGCTTTTGCAGCTCGGCGGCAATCCGCTCGGCGGCCACAAGGCGGAGGCGGTCCCGGCTGCGCAGGACGCTCTCCGCCGTGGCGGGCTCCACAGAAAATCCCAGCACCGCCGCAAAGCGGAGAGCCCGGAGGATCCGCAGGGCATCCTCCTCAAAGCGCCGGTCCGGATCGCCGACGCAGCGAATGATCCCGGCCTCCAGGTCCGCCCGGCCGCCGAAGCAGTCGGTGATCCCTTCTTCGGGGGACCAGGCCATGGCGTTGATGGTGAAATCCCGGCGGGCCAGATCCTCCCGGAGGGAGCGGGTGAAGGAGACGAAGTCCGGGCGGCGGCTGTCGGAATAGGAGCCGTCCACCCGATAGGTTGTGATTTCCAAAGGGCTGCCGTCCAGGAGAAGGGTGACGGTGCCGTGGCGCTCCCCGGTGGGGAGGACCGGAAGGCCCGGGAAGGCGGCCCGGACCTCGCCGGGGAGGGCTGACGTGGCAAGGTCCCAGTCGTGGGGCTCCCGGCCCAGGAGGCTGTCCCGGACGCAGCCGCCCACCGCCTGGGCGCTGTAACCGGCCTCCTGAAGGCGGGCCAGGGCCTTTGTTACGGCGGGGGGGCACTGGTCCAGCCGGGTCACTGGGCGATGGCGGCGGTGGAGCCGCGGACAAGAGCCAGGAGATCGGCAGGGGCAAGCTCTACCTGGGTTCCGATTTTTCCGGCGCTGATCATGACGGTGGGGCAGGCGAGGGCACTTTCGTCCAGGGTGGTGCGGAAGACCTTTTTCATTCCAATGGGGGAGCAGCCGCCGCGGATATAGCCGGTGACAGCGTTGATCTCACTGACGTGGATCATCTCGATGGACTTTTCGCCCACGGCCCTGGCAGCTGCCTTCAGGTTCAGCTCCCCGGCAGCGGGGATGACGAAGACGAAGAAGTTCCGGCTGGAGCCCCGGGTCACCAGGGTCTTGAAGACCCGTTCCACGGGCTGGCCCAGCTTGGCGGCGACGGAAACGGCGTCGATCAGGCCGTCGTCGTGGGAATAATAATGAGGGATGTAGGCAACTTTCGCTTTATCAAGGATGCGCATGACATTGGTTTTTTCTGCGGGCATGGGGAAGGCTCCTTTTCATTTCATCGTTATCAGTATACCACCTTTTTGCCGCAAAGTCGAGAGGGAGAGGAGGACTGTTTTCTTTAGGAACAGCGGCGAAACAGGCAAAATTCCGGAAAAGGGTCTTGAGCACGCCGGCGGCGTGTGCTAAAATAAATGCAGAAAGCGCGGAAAGGATGAGGGGGAAGTGGCTTATGATTTTAAAAAAGAGCAGAAGAAGTTTTACATGCCGGGAAAGACGCCGGAACTTGTAACCGTGCCGGCGGCAAACTATATCGCGGTCAGCGGGCAGGGAGATCCCAACAAGGAGGATGGAAGCTACCAGCAGGCGATCGCGGTTTTATACGCGGTTGCGTATACATTGAAAATGAGCGCCAAGAGCGGCCGCCGGATGGAAGGCTTTTTTGAATATGCGGTGCCGCCTCTGGAGGGTTTCTGGCGGCAGAAGGGCCGGGATAACGTGGATTACAGCCACAAGGACTCCTTTTGCTGGACGTCGGTGATCCGGCTGCCGGATTTTGTGTCCCCGGAGGATTTGGACTGGGCCGTCCGGACGGCGTCAGAAAAGAAAAAGCTGGATTGTTCTCCCGCTGTTTTTTTGACGGTGGAGGAAGGACTCTGCGTTCAGATCATGCACACGGGTCCCTTTGACAGCGAGCCGGCATCCGTCGCCCTGATGGACCAGTTTTTGCGGGAAAACGGCTATGTGAACGACATCGGCGAAACCAGGCTGCACCATGAGATTTATCTGTCAGATCCCAGAAGGACTGCTCCGGAAAGGCGGAAAACCGTGATCCGGCATCCTGTCAGAAAGGTCTGAGGAACGCCGGATAAAATCCCGCGTGGCGGAGCTTGGGGAAAAGCGCAATTTTTGACAGGAACGGGTGGCTTTTCTGCCTTGACAGCGGCGATGGGGCGTGTTACGATACAGAGAAAGAAGCCGCTGCGTCAAATTGCGGAGCTTACCGGGAGCGGGGAACCCGGGGCTTTACGCTTTGGAACGCCCGGAGAAATCGTGAAAGCAGGAGGAGTCGAACATGGCGTATTACATGGGCATTGATATTGGGACTTCCGGCACGAAAACCGTGCTTTTTACGGCGTTAGGGGAGGCGGTGGCCTCGGCCTCGGCGGAATATCCCCTCTACCAGCCTCAGAACGGCTACGCGGAGCAGGACCCCGCCGACTGGTGGAATGCCGTTTGGCAGACCGCGGCGGCGGTGATGGAAAAAAGCGGCGTGGACAAGCGGGAAGTCAAGGGCATCGGTTTGTCGGGACAGATGCATGGCCTGGTCATGCTGGACAAAGAAGGCAAGGTG
>CAKXAF010000249.1 GCA_934869045.1 uncultured Nitrososphaerota archaeon
AGGAGAGTTCGGCGGAAAGCTCGGCCGTGAGTTCTGAACCGGAGGAAAGCAGCGCGGAACCGATCCGGATGGCGAATTTTGTGGGACAGAAGTATGCGGACGTACTGGCAGACGCCAAAAATAAAGCCGTCTACATTTTCAGTGAGCCGGAGTATGTATACAGTGACCAGTATGCGGAAGGAATTGTTGCCGACCAGGATGTGACGCCGGGGATTGAGATCACCGAGGGAACCCGTGTTAGCCTCAAGGTGAGCAAAGGCTCCCAATACGTGACGCTGCCCAGCTATGAGAAAAAGAAGGAAAAGGAATATCTCGACGAGCTGTCTGCGATGGGGATCACCAACGTCATTGTCAGCTACCGCGAAGATCCGCTGTTTAAACAGGATGGATATGTTGTGGGAACCAGCCTGGGGGCTGACGGGCGGTATGATATCACCAAAAAGCCGGTGCTGGAAATCTATGTTTCCAAAAAAGATTGAACCAGAGAAAAAGCCCGCCTGTGACCTGTTTGGGGTCACAGGCGGGCTTTTTACTTGGAGATTTCCGGGTGCTCAGCGCGGTAGCGGTACAGGCGCTGAAGATTTTTCTGGTGGAAAACCAGATTGAAGCCATAGGGGTTGATGGCAAAGCCGTCCTGTTTGTCGGAGAGCTCCAGGATTTCGTCACAGTCCAGGACCAAAGCGGAAAAATCTTTGGGGGAGTAGCCCTTTTGGAGTTCTGGAAGATCGGTAAAAACAGGAAGGAACTGCTGCCCGTTTTTGCTCTCCAGATAAGGAATTCGGATGGAAGCCTCCTCTTCCGGCGGGGGAGACTGGGGAGACGACGCCGGAACCAGGAACCGGGCGCGCAAAATCTCTGCCAGCATCTGTTCCTCCTGCAGGTGAAGGGCTTCTCCCTTGTCCGGCAGATAGCGGGACTGGGTCAGTGTCTGGAAAAACTCCAGGCAGGCGGCCTGGAGGGAGGGATTGGCCGTTTCCTCCGACTTATCGGGTGAGGGCGGGAGGAGAAGCTCCAAGGGGAGAACGGCGCTATATTCACAGTTGTCCACCAGGACGGCGCGGCAGCCCGCCAGCTCCAGACGGCGGAGACAGGCTCCCAGTTCCCCGCGGGGGATATCCTCCCGGCTTAGGAAGAGAAACTGGCGGCTGAAATAGTCGATGCAGTTTTCACAGAAGGAGAGGCGTGTGAACAGCCAGGCGGCGTTTTCCGAAAGGTAGGGGGTTCCGGTAGCCTCGAGGACCGCCAGATAGAGAGTGGGAGCCTGGCGCAGCGCATCCGCCAGCAGGGAGGGAAACGCTTCCTCCAGCCGGGGCGGAGGAGCGGCATCGCGGCGGGCAGCTTCCCTGGCAAAAAGCAGCTCCGGGAGAGGCAGCCGCCGCAGGAGCGCGGGGTCGTCTCGGGCAGCGAGGGCGCGAAGCTGCTGTCTGCGCGGCTCCGAGACCCGGTCACAGGTGCGGAATTCCGGTTCCGGGGCGGGGGGCGTCGGAACAAGGGGGTGGCTGCGCTGATGGATGGCAAGCCGAATGGCGATGAACATTAGAATGCAGAAGCCCAGGAAAAGCCAGAGATTTCCATCGGGGAAGGAACCAAGCAGGATCAGCAGGAGGAGCGCGGCTGCTAGCAGCGTCAGCAGAGCCGCCTTCCGGAACCAGGACCTGTTCCAGAGATCTTTCATAGAGTCACCGCTTTCGGGAGGATTTTGGAGAACGCTTCCGGTGAATTCTGACGAGGAGAAGGGCCAGGGCAGGTACGGCCGGGATCAGCAGAAAGATGGGCGACGCTTCGACATTTCGCAAAATCAGAACCGAAAGGGCGGCCAGCGCCCAGAGCCACGCCTCGGAGACGGCCTGTTTCGGCTGCTTTCTGGAGGGGCTGTTTTCCTTTTGGCTGAGCTGCTTGCAGCGGGGGAGAACCAGCTTGTAAAGTTCCTCGGTCTCCGGCGTTACGGTAGCGGCGCTGAGGTTGAAAGCATCGCGAAGGGCAGGCCAGGCCGCGTCTGGGAGCGTCTCGTAATGATCGGAGAGAAACTGCTGCAGAAAGGGGTAAAATTCCGGTTCCTCCCGCAGGCTGGAGAAGTCCTGACTGTCCAGCAGGGCGAGCCAGCTTGGGAGCGCGTCCCGGGCCTGGGGACTGCGGGAAAGATGATAGAGACTCCCCAGAGCACGGCCGTAGCGGGTGAGCTTCCGCTGGGCCTCCTTTTGGAGGCCGCTGGCGATGAGACGGTCCAATTCTGCGTCTTCAGGATCTGGCCCGGCGGGAGGCGGAGCTTCCGGCGGCGGGAAATCCGAATCCTTCTGTACGGGAACGCCATCCGGGTGGCGCTTCGCCCAGCTCAAAGCGGCCTCGTAGGCATCGTGGAGCCGTTGGAATTCCTCCGGGGCTTCCTCGGGGTGGCAATCCTTGGCGCGCGCCGCATATGCGTGGCGGATAGAACGGAGGTCTGCGGTCGGCTCCAGGCCCAGTTCGCTCCAGAAGTTGTTGGTCATTCTTCGTCCTCCCAAAAGTCGCCGCCGGGGGACTCCGGGAACGAACCGGCCTCCAGAAGGTCCAGCAGTTCCAGAAACCGTTTGCGGGATTTCGCAATATGCAGAGGTTCCTGTCTGGCGAGAACCTGTTCGAACCAGCCCACAGCCTGGGCGACCTTTTGGCGGGCCTCTCCCAAGGTTTCCTGGTACAGGCGCTCTCCGCGCGCCAGGGCCAGACGGTTCTCCTCCTGGGTTCGGGGGTTGATCTTCAGGGAGGAAAGCTCCTGGAGGCGGCGGGCGGCCTCTTCGCTGCTGAATCCGCTTTCCTTTCCGACGATGACAGCGCGTTCCGAACGGCCGCTGGACTGGTTGCAGACCTCGACCTCCAGAATCCCGTTGATATCATAGGTGAAGCGTACATCCACATTTTCCTGTCCCTTCGGGGCCGGGGGAATTGGGATATTCACCTCGCCGAGACGCAGGTTTTCGTCGCAGTGAAGGCCCTCCCCCTGGTAGATGTCCACGCAGATCTTGGTCTGTCCGTCGCGGATGGTATAGAATCGCTGGGATTTGCTGGTGGGAAGGATGCTGTTGCGCTCGATGATGGGGGCGAGAAGCGGACGGTTGGGATCCCCGGGGTTGAGGACGCCGGTGCCCAGGGTAAAAGGGCAGATATCAGTGAGAACCATTTCCTTCAGCTCGGCCCGGCGCTCCTTCATAGCGGCGTAGATGCCGGCGCCCAAAGCGACAACGGTATCCGGCGAGCCCAGGGGGACCGGCTTTTTGCCCAGGAATTTTGTGATCCAGCGGGATGCGGCGGGCATTTTGCAGGAGCCGCCCACCAGGACGATATCGTTTAACCCTTCCGGGGTGATGCGCTGGAACAGGCTGGCAGAGATCTCGATGAATTTCTGCCGGCTGAGAGCCAGAGAACCGGAAGCGCCCTCTCCAGTCAGGACCAGCATGACGGTTTCCCGGCTGGCCAGGGCGATTTTGGCCAGTTCCGCCTGCTTGAGGAGGAGGGCCTGCTGGACCGGGGAGAGGCTTTGGAAGGAAAGCCCGTTCTCCGCGCAGAAATATCCGGCGATGCAGCGGTCGAAATCATTGCCGCCCAGACGGTTATCACCGCTGACCGCCAGGATGCTGACGATATTTTCAAAGGAGTCCACCACCGAAACGTCCAGCGTCCCGCCGCCAAAGTCGAAAACCAGGCAGCTGCGGTCCTCCTCTCCCTGGGCCATCCGGCAGGCCAGGGCCGCGGCAGAGGGCTCGTTGATCAGGCGTTCCACCCGCAGGCCGGCCAGTTCACCAGCACGCTTGGTGGCAGCCCGCTGGCGGTCGGTAAAATAGGCGGGAACGCTGACCACGGCTTCCGCCACCGGCTCGCCTAAAAACTGCTCCGCGTCCTCCCGAAGGCGGCGAAGCACCAGGGAAGACAGCTCCTCCGGGGTGAACTCCCGGCTGCCCAAGCGGAAGCGTTGATCCGTGCCCATGGCACGCTTAAAGGATGCCACCGACTGTTCCGGGTGGGAGATCAGCCGCTCCCTAGCGGCTTTTCCTACCAAAACGGTTCCGTCTTCCTCCAGGCTTACGGCACTGGGGGTCAGATACTCGCCCAGGGGATTGGGAATCAGCACGCTGCGGCCATTTTGCCAG
>CAKXAF010000250.1 GCA_934869045.1 uncultured Nitrososphaerota archaeon
CTTCATAGGGGCCAAACCCGGCGGGGACGATGACCATATCCAGATAGTTTTGACGGAAACAGCGGGTGGGATCCGTCAGAGAGCGGATCAGGCATTTTTCGCCCTCCACCAGGACGAGAACATGGAAGCGGTCCGTAGTTTCGTCGGTATACCGCTCCGGGAAACGGACGTTGCGCAGGCTGAAATAGAGCAGCTCGTGTTCACCGACGGTGTATTCCTCAAATCCGCCGCATTTTCGGATGGTACGGGGGGATTGGATAAGGTTTTCCTTGACCCAGCTTTCCCGGAAGTCCCGGCGGAGGACTTTATCGCCGTGATAGGTGTGGATCGGGCGGAGATTTCCCTCCAAATCCTTGCGCATATAGTCGTACATTTTATAGGTGTAGGATCCGATGGTCAGGCTTCCGATCTCCAGAATGACCTGGTTGCGGCCGGAAGCGTGAATCGTGCCGGCCGGAATGAGGAACTGCATGCCGGGACGGGACGGTTCGGAATAGACATACTGGTCGTGGTCGAAACCTTCGCCGTATTTTTCCGCACGGCGGGCCTTTTCGATAAATTCTTCCACGTCGGCGTTTTCCCGGAAGCCGCAGTAGGTTTTTGCCTCCTGGCCGGTAACTACCATATAGTAGCTCTCGTCCTGGCGACCCAGCTCGTCGTTGTTTTTCCGGACATAATCGCCGTCCGGATGACACTGAATGGACATATTTCCGCTGGAATGATAGGTGTCATCATAATTGAAGCGGATAGGGAAGTAGCCGCCGAATTTTTTCGCGACCTGCTCGCCCATCAGCTTCGGGCCGATAATCTGAACGAAGAAATAGAAGGGAAATTCCAGCTGAAGGCCCTCCAGATCCGCAACGATGGAAACCTCCATCGGAATCAGGTCAAAGACCCAGGCGCAGTTTTTCATCTCCTCCGGAAGATTCCGCAGACGTTTGACGTAAAAGCCGCCCCAGATGCCTTCGATATACACCGGCCGGCACCGGAGGGGCTGGCCGGTCATGATTTCAAACAGCTCCTTCAGCTCCGGAATCGGGAGAGACTGAATTTTTTCCGCGTCGTCTCCAGTCAGGTAGTAGTCCAATTCATTTTCCCGCACCAGTCTGCCACGGTGGGCCGCTACTGCTTCAAAGTCGACATAATAGCTGTGGCGAATCATTTCGTTGGGGGAGCGGCGTTCTGGGAAACCGAGGTTCCCGCAGGAGCCGTTGCGGATGTTTAGGATTGTCCGCTTTTGCGTCATATCCACGAAAAGGCGGAGGGTGCAGAAAGGACGAAAGGCGTCCAACAAAGCGCCATTGCCCCAGACGATCAGCAGGCCGGTTCCTTTTTTTGAAAAATTCTCCAGCCGGGCGGCGAATGCAGCGATTTTTTCAGAGCTCATCAGCCCCTCCAAGCCGTCATGGTACAGACGTCCGTACAGAAGGGGCGGGTCGGTTTCCCGGTCTTCCGGGAGATAATGCAGCAGCTTTTGGTGAAGCGTTTCGCTGTCCAAATAAAGAGATTCCGTGGAAAGGCTCTGAACTTCCATGCCAAGCTGTACGGCAAGCAGGGAAAGAAGCCCGCGGAACTGATCCAGCGGTGCGCTGATATAACCGTCCAGACCGATGATGCAGCGGCCGTCACGCTGAACCTGCCCGGCGGCGTCTTTCAGGATGCGTTTCGCGCTGGAAACGGAATCTGTCTTGACGGCGGCACGCAACTCCTTGGAAAAGGGAACCGAGTTGATCGCATTTGGATCGTCGTAAGGATACGGATTGAACATGAAACTCATAAAATGACCTCCTATTGATGATGAAAATTAGAGACGTGTGAAAGAAAAGCCCAAAATTTTTGCCAGTGCAGCCAGTTCAGCAGTATAATCTCCCGCTACAACACCGTAATGCTGCGTGACGCCAATGTCCAATAGCTTTTGGAAGAAAGACTTCATATCACCCTCTGCCGGACGAAACAGGCCGTGGGAGTAGGACGTGATAAAGTGCCGGGCAGGGAGAGCGTCCACCAAGCCGCACACCATCTGGAATTTTCCGTCTTTCTGTGAAACATGCAGCATGGTTTTCCGTCCGGGAGGGATTAAATACCAGGCAAAGGGCGCTCCGGCGTATTTATAGGCCGTCTTGGCAAACCGGACGTCTCGTGCGATCTGCACCCTTCCAGCAGGATCCGTATAATCGTTGGGACCTGCATGACCGCCGGCGAAGCAGTTATTGGGCAGGTCGATATGAAACGGCTCAATAAAGTTCACCGGTTTCCCAGACAGAAGCCGAAGAATATAGACTGCCAGTCCGCCGCCGATGTCTCCTTCCGGCCCCACTGGGATATCACCGCCCTCCGGCGTTGGGATAAACCCAGGGCGAAGGCCGACTTCGGTCAGAAGCACCGGATCCACATCGTTGAGGACCACAAGTTCCGCCCCAACGCTGCGTCCGACGTTTTCCAGGGCAATCGACGCTCGGACCGACGCGGCAAATTTTTCCCGGTCCACGTCCGGCAGGATCTCATACCGTTCCTCCAGCATCCGGCAGGCTCTGGCAATTGTGGAATCCTCAATCCGACTGATTTCCTGGGTCAAAGTGGAAACAGAAAGAAAACGGAGCTCCGGTCCCGCCTCCTGAAAGAGCGCGTATGGATCGACATAGGTGGACCACATCACCTCGTTATAACAGGCCATCAGCCCAAAGTTGGTGTTCCGAAGTCTGGACCGCACAGCAGCCGCACGGCAGAAAGTTTCTGCCCGAGCTGTCAGTTCCGGCAGGGTGCCGATAACCGTTTCCATCATCGGGCGCTGGAAACGCTGGACAGAACCAGAGGCCTCCAGTGCTCCAACGAGGCCGCCGGCAGATAGAAATTCGACAAAGTCACTTTCCTTTTCCGTATCAGAAAAATCAATCGATTCCCGGATTCGGCTGGCAAACAGGATCGGAACCGGCGGCATATCCCTTAAAAAGCGAACCCACAAAAAATCTTCGGACCAGGAAAGAAAGAGGGCAAAGACGCAGTCCGCTTTTTCTTTTTGGAAAAGATCCATTGCATGTCCCAGCTCATTCCGTGTATAGACTGGGCCGGGGCAAACCGGTTCACAGAAGCCAGCCATGGAAGACAGCAGCTGTTCGGTTTCAAAGAGCTTTCTGGATTCATAGCTGCCTTCCGGCGTTTCACTGCCCAACACGCGAAAACGTGAAGTCGCAATTAAAAGAACGCCCATTTTCCCTTTTACCATAAGAATCCCCCCTGCAATTCGGAAAATTATTCTTCAGCTATTACTATACAGAAGATTTTGAAAAAGGTCAAGATATTTTCGAAAAAAATATTCAGATTCAAAAATTTTTATCATCAAGTAAAATAAATATAAATATGGACATTTTGCAAATAATTAACAAATTGCACCAAATAAAATAGATATTTAGCATAGTTTTAAAAGGGATTAAAAATATTCTATCAAAAAAATTTTTCTAAATTTGAAAAAAGTACTTGATTTTTTGAAAATTATTCGCTATAGTATGCTTGTAAACTTTTATAAAATAAATGGAGCAGGAGGATGAAAAGTGGACAACTCAACGAAATGCATTTCCCTGAAAAAACAAAAATCAGCTGTGCTTACTCACTTTTTGGCGTACATCCGTCGTGACTGGATGCTCTACCTCATGTTTTTGCCGGGCCTTGTTTACTTTGTGGTTTTCAAGTATTTTCCTATGTACGGCGTTACCATCGCGTTTAAAGACTTCAAAATCGGCATGGACATTCTGGATGCTCCCTGGGTTGGCTTTACCCATTTCCTGGATCTGTTTGGGCGGACCGCTTTCCGCCGTGCGCTGTTCAACAATGTGGTTATCAGCCTTCTGAAACTGCTGGTAGGATTTCCGTTCCCGATCATTCTGTCCCTTCTGATCAATGAGGTGCGCAGCAGCAAGATGAAGAAATTTGTACAGACCTCCGTGATCCTTCCGAACTTTGTATCCTGGGTTGTGGTTTACGGCTTGTTTTACGCCATCCTTTCACCCAATGTCGGTATCCTGAAGGATATTATGACGGTA
Organism: uncultured Nitrososphaerota archaeon; assembly: GCA_934869045.1. Taxonomy (GTDB): domain Bacteria; phylum Bacillota; class Clostridia; order Oscillospirales; family Ruminococcaceae; genus Merdivicinus. The sequence continues at coordinate 4,038 of CAKXAF010000250.1, forward strand.
TTTGGCTATGATGCAACGATCCCCAATCTGTTGGCCAGCCAATCCGCAGCGCGACCGATCATCGTACTTTCCCACGT
>CAKXAF010000251.1 GCA_934869045.1 uncultured Nitrososphaerota archaeon
GCGTAAAGGTGCCCTGCCGGAAGGCGGTAAGGTTTTCAAAGGCCCTTTGCCGTAGCGCATACATCCGATCATTCTGCGGGGTGGTTTCCCAGATAGGAACCATCATCTGATAGATTTCTTCCACACGGGCCGCGTCGTCAAGCTGCGGCTCAATGAGTTTTACTGCGTCCCAGTAATCAAAACCATAGGGATAGGGGTGCGGCTGCTCCTGGGGCACATTCTCAAAGAAGGTATTTCAGATATTTGGGCTTGGGTTAGAGAAAGATCATTGCGGACCTTTTTCAAAAGAGACGAACACGGATAGTCCACAAAGGCAGTGTATTCATCCAACAGCCGGTTTCTGTCAATTCCCAGTTCGTGTGCCAGCGCCACCGCAGTATCATGCTTGATGGGATGCCGGTCATTCTCATACAGAACCAGTGTTGCGGGCACAATCCCAACCTTTTCGGCCAGTTGTCTGGTGGTAAGCCCTTGGAATGTCCGGTGATACTTCAGATATTGGCCTGGTGTAGTGCAGCTTTTATCGTTCTTATAGTCAAAAGTCAAATGAATCATGATTTTGCCTTTGGAATAGAGGTAAATTCCTGTGTGATTGAGATTACTATCGGTAAAACTACATGATATTGGCATCTCCATGTTGTGTGTTGAAGCGTTTCAATATCCTTCTCTTTCATGCAAAAGACCTCCTGGTTCTTTATTGTTGCAGTTGACCCACCGCAACTTTATCTACCAGAAGGTCTTTTTTCACTATAAAATATCTTATAAATAATGTCTATGGTATTTTTCGCAGACCGCGTCAAGTGATGCCCATAAAGAGGACTCCTTTGGAAAAGATTAAATAGCAACCAGTAGCGTTGTTCCAAGAGATTCCTGACTGAGATATGCGCGGCTGAAAATGCACCGCTTTCTTTGCTTCTCTATAGCCGATCACGAATCGGAGCATTGGTATTAATTGTGAAGGAAAAGTCACCCATGATCCCATATATCTCGGCCTGCTCGAAAGCAATGTGCAGCCGGATCCATTTCTTCTCCTCGACAAACCGGTTCAATCCGCCGCCCTTCCAGCACAGCGGCTTATCCAGGAAATCTCCCCATATAGGCTGGAAGTCCTCAAAGGTGTAGCCGGGGATAGGCTTGTTACCCTCTAGCAGCTCCGCCTTTAGGGAACCGAACGGGACGTTAGCATTGAGCCGTAATTCTGGCTTGTGCAACAGAAGATGCTGCGTCAATACCTCCGCTTTTCCACCTTTGTAGGAATCAATGCAGACGAATCGGTTTTTTGGCAAAACTCCGGGAATCATCACGGTTCTTGCTTTCATACCGGGTTTCCATTCTTCAGGAACACCGCCATGCTCACCTAATCCAGCGCCCATATAAAATACAATATCCTCACCGCGATCAATCATGCTCTCAACGTAGTGTATTCCGGCTCCGTATTCTCCACGCGGCCTCTCGGGTACCATGCGGGCGCCTGTCCGGTTCCAAGTCAGGCCATCATAAGAATAGGTGTATTCCGTATACATCGGACCATCCATAATCCGGTCAAAGGGCATAATATGATGCCACAGGAAACCAAGGAAAATTTCGCCGGGTTCGTAGTAATAATGCGGCATATCATAATAATGCGTTGTAGGAGGATCATTGGGAGAGGGATGAAGTATGCATCGGGGTTCTGACCAACTTTTCAAGTCCTCACTTTCCACCAGACAAACACGTCGTTCGCCCCAGCGTCGGCGGATGGTCGCCTGATAACGTCCGGTAACAGGGTTTCGGATCAGTGATGGTGAACTATCCGCGTAATTTGGAAGAATTTGTGCATCATTAATCTGATCCCAATGAATCATATCCGAAGAACCGAGAAGATGATAAGGCTCCGCGAGTTTCACTCCGTTACCATCAAAGCCAAATCTGGCATAAGGGGATTTGTAACGATAACGGGGGTTGATTTCAGCTACATCATAAAACGCATAGACGCCGCAGGGATCCGAAATACGTCCCAGCATCTGCGGAACCTTTGCATCCGGATGGGCTGCGTAAGGTTCGAAATGGATGCCGTCCGGACTCCAGGCCAGGAAAGAATAAAGCGTTTCGTCCTCAAACTTATCGTCCATGTTGAGATGTCCATAATAGGTCAGGTAATATCCCCCCTGGGGTGCCGGAACAACACGAATGGGGTTTGACCCCTTTGGTGTACAGCTGTCACTGAACGCTTGGTCGAACAGCCATTTTGGTTGCTTGAAGATTCGTCTTGTGTTTTCGTTACGATTCAATACAAAATCGTCGAATGGCAAAAGAGCTTTCATAATTTTTTCTCCTCTCCGTCAACAAAAAAACTTCTATACTCACCAGGCGTAAGCCCGGTAAAGCTTTTAAAAACACGAATGAAATAGCTGTCGCTGGAAAAACCGGTAACTGTTCGAATCACTTCAAGACCATCAGCTGTTTCACTTAAAAGCGCCTTGGCCTTCTCCACGCGGAATTGATTCAGATAGTTTACAAAGGTAATGCCATGAACCTCGCGCATAAGCTCGCATACCTTCTGCCGAGATACGCCGATAGCCTCCGCAACATTTTCCAGAGAAAGTGGCTCCGCGTAGTGTTCACAGATATACCGATCCAGTTGTTGGATCTGCAGTTCTTTTTCTGCACAGTGGCGCCCCTTTCCGCGACTGGCGACAAGAATGCCCATCGTCTGCTGCAGCAGTTGAATTGCATCGAATGTGGATACATGATTCCGCAAAAGAGCCAGATTATCTGCCAGAGCTTGCATTTGCTCAAAGGAAATGCGTTTCATCTGCTGCAACAGGACCAAAACTATAAAAAGCCGGTGGCGGCAGCTCTTCTCCGGAATATCCTGAGAAAATAATGTCTCCAGCAAATCGTCCAATTCCTCCCGGCTGGAAAATTTCCATTGTCGAACCTCCTCATAAATGTCGTCATAAAGGAGGTCAGAAGAGCCCGGCAGTTTAAAAATTCCAGTGTCCGGACAACCCTCAAGGGTTCCCATTTCCAATAAAAACGACGCCTCTGCATAACTCTCGAAAAGGCCATCAAGTCCACGGGGCTTCGAGGCGGCTCCAATAAGCCCTTTTGCTGTTTGAAAAGGCCGCAATTCCTGTTCATAATTTTCCGGCGTGGTTTCCCACACCACTGCCATACGTTGGGGAAAGGGGAGAAACTCACAGTTTTTCAGAGCATTTTCAAGTTCCCGGAAAAAATCTTCCGATTTTTCAGACAGCACAATAATGCCGTATTGCTTTTTATCCAATTCTCTGCTTGCTGTGCGATTTATACAGGTAAAAAACTGTGTCTGCCGCAGCCGGTGCAGTGCATCCTCCCTGCTTTGTACAGTCCCTTGATATTCCTGCTGCAGAAGACGATAGGATTTTTGAAAAAATTCGAACTCATTTTTTCCGTCCACATTTTCCAGAGCCAGCTGATCAGAAAGCGTTTGTATGGGACGATATAATAACCGGGAAAGCACCAATGCGATGAACAGTACCAGCAACACCATCAATGCCGTTACCGCTGTTAGAATGTTAGAAAGGCGATTGACAGAGCGAAACAACTCGGATTGAGGAATACTGACACGGAGCCTTAGTTGCCCTAACCCCACCTTTCGTTCAATCTGCAGCTCTTTTATCCCCTGTGTTTCTTCGCTGCCAAACAGCACCTCCCCTTCCTCGTTGAGCAAGGTAAACGTCATCTGCGAATAGCGAACCTCCTGCCTCTGCTTTCTCAGTAATTCTTCCATATCCACTAGGCACATGGCTACCGTTTGTTGTAAATAGTTCAAAGGTTTTAAAAATGCACAGTAGGTTCGTACGCCGCTACCGTTATTGTAGCGGAAAGCCGGAAGGATCATCATACTTTTCTGAGAAAGAGCCTGAATTGCATAAGTTTCCAACCAGGCAAACCGGGAGCTTTTAATATTACCGATTCCATATCCGGATGCGTAAATGAAAGATTCTTTACAGTTGATGATGCCTAGATAAGAATAGGATCCCGATATTTGGGCTAAATCATTTAAATTGTTCAGCAGCTTCTGCTTATCCAGTACTCTAAATTCGGAAAGATGATCCAAGTCCAGCGTTTCTC
>CAKXAF010000252.1 GCA_934869045.1 uncultured Nitrososphaerota archaeon
GAACAGAATATACCATCCAGCCCGCAGCCAGCGCCGCCAGTATCGCCACGGCGGCGGGCGCCGCTGAACGGCCATACATCGTTTCAAACCGCTCGCCGTGCCGGACGCCTGCAATACCGGTCAGCATCGGCTGGATCCCCAGCGCCGCCAGGCCCAGGAGCCAGCTCTGCCAGACACGAAGGGAAAATTCACGGCGGTAAAGCTGTAAAAACTTTCTCATGTTCTGTGACCTCCCGTATTAGTTTGATAATACATAGAATGGAAAAAAATTTCGTCAGCGGATTTCTTCCCACAGGCCGCTGAGCAGGTCGACTGTCTGCTTGAAACTCAAGTGCAGTTCCTTGGCGGAGGCGACAAACTCTGCCGCCATACCGCGGGTCAGTTCTCCTTCCATGCGGGAATACGTTTCAGGGGAGCAGTGGACGATACTGCCCTGGTTGCCATCGGTGAGGATGATTCCCTCCTCTTCCAGCTGTTTATAAGCCTTTTGAACCGTGTTGGGATTGACTTCCAGAGCAGCGGCTGTCTCGCGGCGGGAAGGCAATCGCTCCCCATTCTCCAAACGCCCCAGGAGGAGCATCCGCTTGACTTGGCGCACCAACTGCGGGCAGACCGGTTCCCGCCGGTTCAGGGTCAGATCCTGCCATGGGTTCATACGTCCTCCTCCTCTCCTTATATGTATTATATTAATAATACGCACGCTTGTCAATCCTTTTCAAATAAAAAGGATTCCCGCGCCAGAACAGAGGAAGGTTCCGGCGCGGGAAACGTTATGAACAGGGTCGATTCAGATCCGCCGCTCCACCAAACGGTAGTAGGTCCGGGCAGTCAGGCTGTAAAATACCGTGTACACCCCGGCAAAGAGCAGAACGGTAGCCGCCGTGCATAAAAGCATCAGCATCCGGTTGGACATGCCAAAGAGGACCAGCATTTTGGGGAGGATGGTATACGCAAAGCCCATGTGTACAACCGCCAGAAACAGTGGGAGGAAAAACACCAGAAGGATCTGCCTGCGGATAGCAGCGCGGACCATCCGGGCATCCATCCCCACCTTCTGCATGATGAGAAAACGCTCCCGGTCCTCATAGCCTTCGGTGATCTGCTTGTAATAAAGGATCAGTACCGTTGCTGCCAGGAACAGGATCCCGAAAAAGATTCCCAGAAAGAGCAGCCCGCCGTACAGGCTGTAAAATTCCTGGGCCGCCTGAGCCCGACAGCTGGTGATGCGTGCAGAAGGGGCCTCCTTTTCCAGCCGGAGGGCCGCTGCGCCGGCAAAAGCGGTGATGTCCGCGTCGCTGCCGACAGGCTCGCAGGCCCAAACCCCCGCCCGGATATCATTTTGCTGTCCCAGGGCAAACATCAGGCGGGTATAATCCTGGACATCCGCCGCGACGAACAGGTATCCGCCCCGGGTGAAGCGCGGCAGCAGATATTCCTGCTGGCCGGCCAGCAGGAACGTCTCGGATTCCACAGAAACCGTCCCGCCGCTCAGCGGCTCTACCCCCTGGGCATAGAGGAGGTACAATTCCCCCTCCCTCAGATCCGGAAAATTCAGGGGACCGGCCAGCTCTTCCAGATCGCTCCGGGTCATAAAGGAGCAGACGGCCGCCCGACCCTCACCGGTCAGGGTAAAGGCATCCTCCATCCGCGCCATGCCGTAGGTCATCTGACTGTAAAAGAAAGGTTCCTCCAGGGTCACCCCCGAAGCCCCGGCGGCCTCTGTCAGGATCTCCTCTGCCCGGCCCCGGCTTTCCGGCGTGTCCTCGCAGGACACGGTCAGCCCCAGGGGATACTTTTCAGCGAGGATGTCCTGCTGGCCAAAATACAGGGCAGTGGTGGAGGAAACCGTTACCATGACCATGGTGCTGAGGATACAGATGGCTGACAGGCCGGAGGCGTTGCGGCGCATCCGGTAAAGCAGGCCGGAAACCGCCACAAAATTCTTCGCCCGGTAGTAGAAGCGGCGGCGGCGCTTGAGCAGCTTCAGCATGGCGATGCTTCCCGCCGTAAACAGGCAGTAGGTTCCGATGATGACCAGAAGCACCGCCAGCAGGAAGATCCCCAGGACATCGGAGGCCTTCCGGACGCTGACAGCCAGGCCGTAGCCCCCGGCAAGAGCCAGGATGCCGGCAGCGGCCAGAACCGGACGGGCTTTCGGTTCCGTTTCCCCCTGTTTCTCCTCCTGCAGAAGGCGGATGGGGTCTGCGGTGCGAAGCTGCGCCAGGCTTCGGAGAAAAATCAGCAGAAACAGCACCGCAAAAACCGCCGCCGTACCACCCAGTGCTGCGGGGGAAAGAGGGAATCCGATGGTGATCGGAAGACGAGTGATGTTCAGAAGCAGCCGGAACAGCAGATTCCCGAAGGCCATCCCCAAAAGAACCCCGACGGTCAGGCTGACGGCGAAGGTTTCCAGTGCCTCATAAAAAAGAATCCGGCCGATGTGCCGCTTTTCCAGGCCCAGCACGCCGTAAAGAGCCAGTTCCTTCTTTCGGCGTTTCATCAAAAAGCTGTTGGTATACAGCAGGAACAGCGTGCAGAGGACTGCCATAATGACCACACCGAACAACAGAATCACGGTCAGGCTTCCGCCGCCTTTCATCGCCTGCACCGAGGGATTCAGGGTGATGGAAAGCAGGATGAAAAAGAGCAGCACCGAAAGGGTACAGGTCAGGATATACGGCAGGCAGACCGTCCGGTTTTTCCGGAGGTTTGTCCAGGCCAGCCGGGGAAAAAAGAAAGCTCTACGCATCTTCTCCGCCTCCTGACCGGATCACCGTAAGGGCGTCGGATATCCGGCGGTACATCTCCTCGCCTGAGGCGGAGCCGCGGTAAATCTGATGGAACACTGTGCCGTCTTTGATAAACAGAACCCGCCCCGCATGGCTGGCCGCCTGAATGCTGTGAGTCACCATGAGGATGGTCTGCCCCTGGGCGGCGTTGATGTCAGAAAAGAGCCGGAGCAGCCGGGCGGCGGCATGGGAATCCAGCGCGCCGGTCGGCTCGTCCGCCAGCAGCAGCTTTGGGGAGGTGATCAGAGCCCGGGCGGCGGCAGCCCGCTGCTTTTGCCCGCCGGACACCTCGTAGGGATATTTTTCCAGAAGTTCCGTGATTTGCAGGGTCCTGGCCAATGGCTGCAGTCTCCTCTCCATAGCCGGAAGCTCCATGCCGGAGAGGACCAGGGGGAGCAGGATATTGTCCTTCAGAGAAAAGGTATCCAGCAGGTTGAAATCCTGAAAGACAAAGCCTAAATTGTCCCGGCGGAAAGTGGAAAGCTCCCGGTCGGGAATGCGGGTGATATCCCGGCCGTCCAGCAGGACTTCGCCGCCGGTGGGCTTGTCCAGAGAGGCAAGAATGTTGAGCAGGGTGGTCTTGCCGGAGCCGGACTCCCCCATAATGGCCACGAACTCGCCCTCCTCCACGGAAAAGCTGACCCCCGAGAGGGCCTGGACCCGAGCGCCGCCGGAACGGACCGCGTAAATTTTCTGAAGATTTTTTGCTTCAAGCAGGGGCATGGTTGATTCCTCCTTTGGGATACCTCTATTATAACGGAAAAGGAAGGACCCTGCCATTCAGAAAGCTTACAAAACCCGCCGGAACCTTACATTTTCGTAAGGTTCCGGCGGGTTTGTCAGTCCAAAGGCCGCTCCTGGGCAAAGGAGAGGGCGGCGCAGGTTCCCTTCCCCGGCTGGGAAGTGATACGGATCCCGTGGCCCAGCGCATCCAGTATCTGCCTGGACAGATATAGACCCAGGCCAGTGGAACGCCGGTTCGCCCGGCCATTGTAGCCGGTGAATCCCCGGTCAAAAATCCGAGGGATATCCTCGGGGCGGATGCCCATGCCCGTGTCCTCGATGAGAAGGGTCCGGGAATTGCCGGGGGCCAGACGGATGGTGATCCGACCCTCCCGAGTGTATTTGAGCGCATTGGAAAGGAGCTGCTCCAGCACAAAGCCCAGCCACTTTTCATCCGTCACAACCGTGCAGCGGAAATCCGCAAGCTCCAGGGAAATTTCCCGCCGGAGAAAGAGCACCGCATATTTCCGCACGGCCCGGCGAACCAGAGCGGATAGCTCAATTT